>JAJFHB010000336.1 GCA_021775795.1 Hyphomicrobiales bacterium
CTGCAACACCGGATCTTTGGCATTGGCGGCAGCCTCATCGGAAAAATAAATACGGGTGTAAGTATGGCTGAGCAGGCCACGCATGAAGAGTACAACATTGATGTGGGGCGCTTGCGCAGCGTCCGGTGCGCCCGGTTTCACCGTTTGAAAGACGAAACGGTTTTCCGTATCCGCACCTGTTCCGGCGCGGCCAAAACCAAGAAAACCCGGATCAAGTAAATTGTCTGAGCGCGTGTCTGCCGGGTGGTTATAGCGACCGTGAGCGTTCGCCTGCCAGATTTCGAGCATCGCATCGTTCACGACAACACCCTCGCCATCGAAAACCCGGCCAACAATACGAATGGCTTCGCCGTCGGTGCCCGGTTTTGCGAGCACGGCGTCAACAATGGTGCCGAAGCTGTAGCCATATTGCCGGGCAGTCAGACCATAGGCAAAGAAGGGCCCGATCGTTTGCGACGGGGTTTGTCCGTGTGCCATCTATCAAACCTCCATCGGCGTTTCGGCCGGGCCACGCAGGACAATGTCAAAGACATAGCCTAAGGCATACTCCGGCTCTGTAATGTCTATGGAAAAGGCCGAGACCAGCCGTTCGCGCACGCCCTCAGGGGAGGCCTGATAGATGGGGTCGAGGTCGAGCAGCGGATCGCCTGGAAAATACATCTGCGTCACAAGCCTTGTTGCAAGCGATGCTCCAAACAGGGAGAAGTGAATGTGTGCAGGACGCCAGGCGTTGGCATGATTTCCCCAGGGGTAAGCGCCGGGTTTCACGGTCAAAAAGCGATAGTTGCCCTCATCGTCTGTAACGCAGCGGCCAGCGCCGAAGAAGTTGGGGTCAATGGGGGCTGGATGCTGATCGACGACGTGAATGTAGCGTCCCGCAGCGTTCGCCTGCCAGATCTCGATGAGCGTGTTCCGAACCGGGCGACCGGCCTCATCCAGCACACGACCTGTCACGATGATGCGCTCGCCCAACGGTTCGCCGTTCTTGGCGCCATTTTGCGTCAGATCATGATCATGTGCGGCAATATTGTCATGACCGTAGACGGGCCCGGTAATCTCGGACAGACCCTGGACAAGCGGCAGGAGCGGCTTCGTCGGTCCCCGAAGGCGCGTCGACTTGTAGGGCGGATGGACATAAGGGGGCTGGTCGGTCCAGTCTCTAGGCGCGTAAGAAGTATCGTCCGGCATCGGCATGATCCCTTTTTCAAGCCATAGTGGGTAGCCGATCGTGCCGGGTTGGGCAACATTGACAGGTGACATAGATCAATAGGATCAATGAGATTAATGGGATCAATGATGAGGCAGACCTGAATGAGCGCTAAGGAACGGACGCAGGTCGGAATTATCGGCGCCGGCCCTTCAGGGCTGATGCTGTCACAGCTGCTTGCCAGGCACGGCATCGATTCAATCGTTCTTGAGCGGCAAAGCCGTGCCTATGTAGAGGCCCGTATCCGCGCCGGTGTGCTGGAGCAGGGAACGGTCGATCTGCTGGAGGAAGCGGGTGTGGCTGATCGCCTGCATCGCGAAGGGCTGGTACATGATGGCATCGAAATTTCATTTGCCGGTGGCATGCACCGTATCGATTTCCGTGAGCTTGCAGGGGCAGGCGTCACGGTTTACGGCCAGACCGAAATTCAAAAAGACCTCAATGATGCTCGCGTTGCCGACGGTGCGTGTATCGTCTGGGAAGCTGAAGATGTCAGCATAGAAAATTTCCACGGGGCCCAGCCCCTGATCCGTTACCGGTCCGAGGGTGTGGAACGCAAAGTGTCCTGCGATTTCATCGCCGGCTGTGATGGTTTCCACGGCGTCTGCCGCGCCAGCATATCGCCAGCAAATCTCGACATCCATGAACGTGTCTACCCGTTTACCTGGTTGGGCATGCTTGCCGAAACACCTCCCATTTCCGAAGAGCTTATCTATGCCCACCACGAACGGGGTTTTGCCCTGTTTTCCATGCGCTCGCCGACGCTAAGCCGGCTCTATATTCAGTGTGACGCAGATGAGAAACTTGAGAACTGGCCGGACCAGCGGATCTGGGATGAACTGCGTTTGCGGCTTGGCGGTGAAGCCGCTGAGCGTATTCAAGAAAGCCCATCGATCGAAAAGGTTGTCGCCCCTTTGCGCTCCTTCGTTGCCGGCCCCATGCGCCACGGCCAGCTGTTTCTTGTGGGTGACGCGGCGCACATTGTGCCACCCACCGGGGCCAAGGGTCTCAATCTTGCCGCAGCGGACGTGCGTCTGCTCTATCGGGCACTGGTAGACTTCTACGCATCGGGCGACAAATTCGGGATCGAAAGCTACTCGGAGCGGGCGCTGAGACGGGTCTGGAAGGCGCAGCGGTTTTCCTGGTGGATGACGACCCTGCTGCACCGTTTTCCCGAACACAGCAGCTATGACCAATCCATCCAGCTGGCGGAGCTTGACTATGTGACAAGCTCGAAGGCTGCCGCCACGAGCCTTGCAGAAAACTACATTGGCCTGCCGTTCGACTAGAGCGTTTCATGTCAAAGTGGGCCCTCAGACCGGGATGGCCTTGCGGTTGACGACCTCTTCCATGACCACAAAAGACTGGGTCTGCTGCACGCCTGGAAGTTTGCCGATCTGGTCGCCTAATACGCTGCGGTATTGGGTAATGTCTGATGTGCGGACCAAAAGCAGATACTCGAAATTCCCCGCTACCATGAAGCAGGTCTGAACTTCGGGAATGCGGCGCACGGCTGTGTCAAACAGCTCGAAGGCATTGTCGCTGGTCTGCGCCAGTGTCACCAGCACGATCATGACGAATCCAGCGCCAAGGGCGTTGGGATCAAGCTCCGCCCTGTAGCCCTTGATCACACTGTCGCGCTCAAGCCGCCGGACGCGTTCGGCGCAGGGTGTTTTCGTCAGATTTATGCGGTTTGCAAGTTCAACAATTGAAATGCGCCCGTTTTCCTGCAGCTCGGACAAAATGCGCCGGTCCGTTTGATCGAAATTCGTCTTCATACAGCCATTATTCCTATAAAATTACGATTATGAGGTTATTCGTCTGGATTTTACGGCATTATAGGGCCATTTACTAGCCATTATGTCTATAATAACAGTCGGAAGGCTTGTCATAGATAAAGCCGCTGATTTTGCTTCCACAGTCTGGGCTGCACGGATTTTTTTCGGTGCAGACGCCTTCCATCAGACGGAACAGAAAGACAGCGGCAATGGGAGAAAACGAAATGACCGACACGTTTGTCGTCGGCTTCGATGGTTCGGAATCATCTCAGCGCGCTCTGGCGTTTGCTGCGGCCCGAGCCAAATCTACCGAAGCGAAACTGCACCTTGTCCTGGTGCTTGAATGGTCGCCTTACAGCTTTCACACACCTGATGAACTGGCTGAACGTCACAAACGGCGCGAGCAGGAGCTTGACCGGGGTAATGGTGTTCTTCAGCCGGCTATTGATGCGCTGACAAAGGAAGGCCACGCGGTCACCGGCGAAGTCCGTCACGGCCACGCAGGGGAATTGCTGTGCGAAATCGCCGAAGGCGCCGGAGCGGTTCAGATCATCGTTGGACGAACAGGTGGCTCGTCATTTGCCAGTCGTTTGCTCGGCAGCCTTGCCATCACACTGGTGCAGGCAGCGCCGGTGCCCGTGACGATTGTGCCATAGCGCCATCAGCGCGACTTGAACACGCTTTAACGCGAGGGGAACTAAAATGTTGAAACCCATTCTCGGGGCCGGCTTAAGCCTGCCCTTTATGGCCAGTATGGCATCTGCCCAAGAGGGCGGCATTGACCAGGCCATCAGTGATTTCATTGCACCGATCGTCAACCCTATCGTCAGCACGGTTTTTTATTCCGTGCCGATTTTCGGAACCAACTTTCCACTGATCGTCGGCTGGCTGGTGATTGCCGCTGTGGTCTTCACGATCTACTTCGGCTTCATCCAGTTTCGCGGCTTCAAACACTCCATCGAACTGGTACGCGGTGATTATTTCGACCCCAAAGACGCCGGCGAAGTCACGCCGTTCCAGGCACTCGCCACGGCGCTGTCGGGCACCGTTGGTCTCGGTAATATCGCCGGTGTCGGTGTTGCCGTTTATCTCGGCGGACCCGGCGCCACCTTCTGGATGATCCTGGCAGGTTTGCTCGGCATGGCCTCGAAGTTCACTGAATGTGTTCTTGGTGTGCATTACCGAAATGAATATGCAGACGGCACCGTTTCGGGCGGACCTATGTATTATCTGAGCAAGGGCCTGTCGGAAGACGGCAAGGCAACGCTTGGCAAGTTTCTGGCTATCTTCTTTTCGATCTGCTGCATCGGTGGCGCCCTTGGCGGCGGCAACATGTTCCAGGCCAACCAGTCGTTCGCTCAGATTTCCAGCATCATCCCGTTTTTCGAGGGCAAAGGCTGGTTGTTTGGTCTGATCATGGCGGCAATCGTCGGCTTCGTCATCATCGGCGGTATCAAGTCTATCGCCCGTGTGACAGAAAAAGTGGTGCCCTTCATGGCCATCATTTATGTGGCAGCCGCTTTGATCATCATCCTGCTGAACATCGGCTCACTACCGGCCGCAGTCAGCGCAATCTTCACCGGCGCTTTTGCTCCGACATCGGTGGCGGGTGGGGCCATCGGCGCCCTGATCCAGGGCTTAAAAAGAGCAGCCTTCTCGACCGAAGCCGGCATCGGTACGGCC
>JAJFHB010000337.1 GCA_021775795.1 Hyphomicrobiales bacterium
CCAAAGCGAACCTGGCGAACGAGGAAGGCATGCATCATTTTCGGGACCTCACCCAGTGGCGGTTGCTCACCAAGATCGAATAGTTCCATTTCAGCTCCATTATCTCAGACTTACGATGGCCGCAAATTAGGCCGAGATGCCCGCGATCTCCAGCATTAAAACTATGGCACGTTTTCGCAGGCACGGATTTGTAGTGGCATATCGGTTGCGGCAGATTATATATTTGTCAAACTTAGTGGTAGCGGTTCGCCTCGTTTTTGGCAGTTTTCAGCCAGTGTTAAAGCCTTCCAACAGTTGGTTTCGAGGCCTGCAGATATCCTGACTGGCCGCAAAACGATGCGCAGTGACGGATATTGGACGCACGGACCTGAGCGTCTGTTCCGATATTGATTGACGATAAGATATACAAATACCAAAATTGCCGAAGCCGTCGGGGCACGTCTCGGGCAAGACCTGGCTAAAGCCTGGGTATGGGAAGACAATTTTGCCTGGCGAGGCCGTCAATTCATAACCGTCACGGACCGCAAACGATGCTGGATTACACAGAACTCAAGGACGCCGGTGGGCTTGTGCCCTGGCCGCCGATGGTCGATTTGCCCTTCATCAAGGTCATCAAGGGTGACCCGATTCACAGCGGACGATTTGACGTCGGTGGTTTTGGCGTCAGAACCATGGTGGGTGAGTGGTCGTGCACGCCGGGGAGTTTTGAATACACTTACCCCGGTGACGAGCTTTGCATCATCGTGGAAGGCAGAATTCGCCTCAAGGACGAAGATGGCAAAATGCACGAATATGGCGCTGGGGACACATTCTATACGCGTAAAGGCGAAGTGGCGATCTGGCAGGTTTTGGAAACCGTCCGAAAAGTATTCCTCATCCACGACCCCGATGCGGATGATTTTGCCGACCAGGGGTGACTAAAGGGGCCGATCGCCAAGGGTTTGGGTGACAGGCACTTCAGAACTCAACTTCGCTCAGGAGAATGACCATGGCGGCCGATACAGATAGCCAGCGCATCCCGGTTTACTGCGCCATGTGCTGGTCCAGTTGTGGCTGTACCGCGGTCGTCGAAGAGGGTCGGTTTGTGGCCCTTGAACCCGATCCGGAACACCCGACCGGAGCAGCAATTTGCGGCAAGGGCAGAGCCGCGCCGGAGTTGGTCTACAACGAGCAACGATTGCTTCATCCCATGAAACGCACGCGCCCGAAAGGCGATCCCGACCCAGGCTGGGAACGCATTACCTGGGATGAGGCTTTGGACACGGTTGCACAAGCGATTGGAGATGTGAGCAGAGAGTGGGGCAGCGAGGCTGTCGCCTTCAGTATTACCACACAAGCCGGCACGTCCATGCAGGACGGCTACCCCTGGGTAGAACGTCTTCGGCAACATATTGGAACCCCGAACACGATCACATCCGTAGAGATCTGCAATTTTTCCAAGGACTTCATGTATCCGCATACCTTTGGCACAAACATGCCCATGCCGGATCTGGAACACACCGGCTGCATTGTGTTGTGGGGACACAATCCAAGTGCCACGTGGATCGCTCATGCCACCCGCGTCGCCAAAGCAAAGGCCCGCGGCGCAAAACTCGTCTTTATTGATCCTCTCCGCGCCGGGTTTGCCAGAAAAGCTGACCAATGGCTGCAGGTCAGGCCGGGAACCGACGGTGCGCTTGCGCTTGGCATAGCGGCAGTGATGATCAATGAAGGCCTGTTCGATCGTGCGTTTGTTCGCGATTGGACCAATGGCCCCCTCCTGGTTCGCGATGACACCGGCGAGTTTCTCTCAGCCGCCGACCTGGACGCCGATGGCAATGCAAATCAACGTGTTGCCTGGGACCGCGCCCGCGGCGGTACCGTTTTGTACGACCTCGAAAGCGGAGCATATGAACGCGCGGGGTCTGATCTTGCGCTCGCCGGCCATTATGAAGTGCGCTGTTTGAAGGGCACGGTTTCCTGTCGCCCGGCGTTCGAGCTCTACACCGAAATCTGCAACGGTTACTCTCCCGAACGGGTTGAAAAGATTACCTGGGTTCCAGCCGAACAAGTGCGAGAAACGGCCCGGTTGATGGCAAGCTCCGGTCCGGTTTCGATCTACGCTTGGGCGGGCCTCGAGCAACAGTCGAATTCCAGCCAGACCAACCGTGCGGTAGCTCTTCTCTATGCGTTGACAGGCAGCTTCGACGCAAAGGGGGGGAATGTGCAGTTCGAAGCGCTGCAACTCAATGACATAACCGGAAGTGGAATGTTGTCGCCGGTACAAAGCCAGAAAGCCTTGGGCATCGAAAAGCGTCCGCTTGGACCTGAAGCTATCAACGGCTGGATTGCGACTGACGCGCTCTATGATGCAGCGCTTGAAAGCAAGCCTTATCCCGTAAAGGCGCTCGTGAGTTTTGGCGGCAATGTCGTGATGTCCCACGCCGACGGCGAACGGGGAGCCCGCGCCCTTGATGTGCTTAATTTTATGGTGCATGCGGACATATTCCTGACGCCCACGGCATCCCACGCCGACATTGTGCTTCCAGTAAACACGGCATGGGAGCGTGAGGCTGTCCGTGTCGGCTTTGCAGTGGATCAAAGGGCCAAAAGCCATGTCCAGTTTCGCCAGAAGGTCGTGGAGCCTCAAGGTGAATCACAATCAGATGCCTGGATCGCATTCGAATTGGCAATGCGCCTCGGCTACAGCAAAACCTTCTGGGATGGCGATATGGAAGCGGGCTACAGAGAGATGCTGGAGCCCGCTGGCGTCGAACTCGATGACTTGAAGCGGCAGCCGCGCGGCATAACCGTTCCGCTTGAAACGCGCTATCGAAAATATGCAGGTTCGAGCCGTGATGATGCACCCGGATTCAACACTCCAACCAGGAAAGTCGAGATCTACTCGGAAACCCTCAAGAAAGCGGGATATGACCCGCTGCCCAAGTATGTCGAACCCGCCATGGGCCCTGTTTCGCGGCCTGACCTGGCAGAAGACTTTCCATTGATACTGACCTCAGCCAAGTCAACACACTTCCTGCACAGCCAGGGGCGCGCACTCCCTTCGTTGCGGCGGTTTGAGCCTGAACCGGTTGTCGAAATTCACCCCAGCGTGGCGTCTGAAAGGCATTTTGAGAATGGCGATTGGGTCACCTTGTCGACGCCACACGGTCGCTTGAAACTCAAGGCTCATGTTTCGCCCCATCTGCATCCCAAGGTGGTGAGAGCGACACATGGCTGGTGGCAGTCGTGCGAGCCGTTGTCGGTATCTAACTACGACCCGCTCGATGATGGCGGGGCTAATTTGAACCGCGCCATCGGTAATGATGTCGTCGATCCAATTAGTGGTGCTGTGCCCCACAAGGCTTACCTGTGCCAGATTGAGCCTGTGACAGAGACGTAACAGCCGCCCGGAAAGCGCCAGCAAAACGAAATATGTGCGTCTTGATGGTCGGTGTCGATAGCGCGTTGCCCTTCAAAAGAGCGCAGTCAGCTGTCGTGACTCGATGTGCAGCTAACAGATAATCTTTGGAAAGCCCGATGATCGCTGGCATTTGCCTGCATCTCAGAGCGCCTGGAGAATTGTCCCAGAATCTAAAAAAGGTATATTTGCCTGACTTATTACAAAACGGCTTGCATCACCTCGGCGCCACTGCTTAAATGTACAGGGCAAATGATTTGGAAACTGACCTGCTGCAAGCAGAAATCTGCTTGATTTTGTTTGATAAAAATCAACTCACCGGTCAGTTTGTGTACGGAGTGACTTTAAACGAATAGGAGGGGATTGTGCGAAACAAAAAGCTACAAGGGCGCCGTAAGGCACTAAAAATCTTGGGCGGTGTAGGCGTTACAGTTGGAGCATCAACCGTTTCGATGCCCTGGATAAGGAAAGTCAGCGCGGCCGACAGCATTGTTCTCGGCGTACCATCCTCTCTGTCGACACCTTATGGGGTGGCAGATGACACGGATCACCTGAACGGCACCATTCTTGCCCAGGAAGAGATCAATGCTGCTGGCGGTATACTTGGCCGTGAGCTCGAGCTCTTCACGCCTGACTATGACAAATTGTCATCGGAAAGCACGCGCCAGGCGATTGCGGCGTGTAGCGATAAAAAAGTACACGCAATCTCGAACGCTTTCACCTTTGCCCCGATTCCGGCGATGGATGAATCGACGAAACACCCATGCCCCTATCTGCAGGGCAACACACAGCGTAACGCGACCGAGCACTTCAGTACTGATCCGGAGAAATACAGCCACGTCTTCCAGACGGACCCCTCGGAGGTCAATTATGGCTGGACCTATCCTATCATCATGAAAGAGATGGAAACCGCCCAGGGCTTTACGCCCAAGAACCGCAGGATCCACATCGTCGCAGAGCAGGTTGGCTACAACCAGACCATCCTCAAAGCAGCCAGGGAAGCAATTCCGAATTCTGATTATGAACTGGCGGAAGTGACAGACATTCAATACCCGGTCAATGACTGGGGACCGGTCATGCGGCGTCTGAAGGAAGTGGATGCAGGCCTGATCTTCATCGACCACTGGGTGGCGGCCGAATATGCAGCCTTCTGCAAGCAATTCCTGGCGGACCCTGTCAAGGATTCTCTCGTCTATCTCCAGTACGGTCCTTCCCAACCGGAGTTTCTTGAACTGGGCGGTCGTGCAACGGAAGGTTTCTGCTGGAGCACAGTGCTTGGGGTTTATGGCGACGAGATCGGCCAGGACTTCAGGCGCAAATATATAGAGCGGTTCCCTGAATTCGAAGGCAACATGGGCCTCGTTTACACAGGAAACGGTTACGATATCGCGAGATACCTGCAGGCATCCTGGGAAGCGACCGGTGATCCGGACAACTTCAAGGAGAATTGCGACTGGATTCGCGAGAACCCATTCCGCGGCGTGTGCGGTAATATGGACATGAACAACCAGTTCCAGGAAGCGCGCCACTATCCTGACAACGGCTTCGGCAATCAGGCTGACTCGGTAGAATCGGGTATGAGCCAGTTGTTCGTTCAGGTCCAGGATGGAGAACACAAGATTATCTGGCCCAATGAGATCGCCGAATCGACTCTCAGGCCGGCTCCGTGGTGGGGCTGATAATTGCCAAGGGGCGGACTGGTATTTCGCCATGAGCGAACCCTCGTCCGCCCCTCTTTTTGCCTGCCGGGATCTTTACCTTGATCTCGGCGGCCGTGAGATTCTCCGCGATATCGGTTTCGAGATAGAGCCTGGCGAGGTGCTGGGCATTATCGGGCCGAACGGGGCGGGGAAAACAAGCTTGCTTGAGATTCTCTCAGGCCGTTACACGCCTAAATCCGGCGAAGTGTTCTACAACGGACGGGACATCAACAAGCTGCGTCTGTTCGAACGCGCCCGGCTGGGTATTGGGCGAACTTATCAAACGCCGGTCGTCTGCGAAGACCTGACCGTCGGTGAAACCTTCAAGGCGGCCCGTCAGGCTTACAAACCTTATCTCACCCGTTTCGATGCCGAATACGCTGCGGCCCTCGTCCACTTCACAGCCGATGAAGACACACCGTGCGCGCAGTTGAAAACTTTTGAACGTCGCCAGCTGTTGCTGGCGAATATTCTGATGAAGCAACCCAAACTGCTTTTGATGGACGAACCGGCAGCCGGTCTGATCAATTCGGAAATCGACCAGATCGACTCGATCCTGCGAATGTTGTCCAAGGAAATGAACATTGCCGTGGTCATCGTTGAGCACCGCATCGAACTGCTCGATACCATTGCTGATCGGGTCGTTGTCATGGATGCTGGAGAAATCATCGCGGCGGGATTGCTCGGTGACGTCGTCAATAGCCCGCAAGTGCGCGCTGCATATTTTGAACACGTAGAGTGATCGCGGCTGATGAGTGAAATTCTAAACATCCAGGGATTGTCTGCAGGCTATGGCCCTCTGCGTGTGATCCATGACCTGGATTTCGTTATTCATTCCGGCGAAAGAGTAGGCCTGGTGGGTCTCAACGGACATGGGAAAACAACGCTCTTCTATGCCATCGCAGGCCTTACGGGATGGCAGCGCGGCTCGATCATCTTCAACGGCAAGCAGATAGGCAAGACACGCAGCCAGGGCCCGGGACGCTACACCCATCAGATCGTCAGGCTGGGCCTCGCAATCATGCCCCAGGGTGACGAGATTTTTCATGGCCTGACCGTCGACGAGCATCTCGACAGTGGCGCCTTCACGCCCAGCGCCTGGAAATCCCGCAAGCAGCGAAAGGAGCAGGTTCTTGACCTGTTTGAGCCTTTGCGCAACCTGCTCAAGACCCCGGTGGGACGCTTGTCTGGTGGCGAACGAAGAATGGTTTCCATCGGTCGCGGGCTGATGACCGATGCAAAACTGTATCTCGCCGATGAGCCTTCTCTGGGGCTCGCGCCAAAAATTGGTATTGGCGTCATGGAGGCGCTGCTGAAGATCGATCTTTCTGATTCAGCAATGTTTATCGCCGAACAGAATGTGGCACTTCTCGAGGGTCGTGTTGACCGCGTCATCGGGATGCACGCTGGGAAACTCAAGGGCGAAGCTTCTTCGGCCTTGAGCATGCAACTGTTGTAGGGGAAGCATAGGGGCCGATGGATTTAGGATTCATACTCGTCAATGCGGTTG
>JAJFHB010000338.1 GCA_021775795.1 Hyphomicrobiales bacterium
CATACTCCAATTCATCAAAAATCGATTCAAGCCCCTGTTCTGTTTCCTGCTGTTTGTCGAACAAACCGAGTTTCCGGTGCCATAGCTCATGACCAGCCATTTTGAGGTCACTCGAGAACACTGTTTTTGGCGGGTGCAACACATCAAAAGGGCAATCCCCCGGCAGCCCGCTCCCTTTCAGAATGTCCAGAAGTTGAAGGTGGTGGTTTGTCAAACCCAGGGCCAGACTTTCAACGGCTGCATATTTGTCGGCCACATGACAGAAATCGACAAACAGCACATTTGCCGCTTTGTCACGCCCGCGCCTCAGGAGAGTGCCAATGCCCGTGTCTCTGTAGAGCCTGGAAAAATGTGTGCAATACATCGAAACAATCGCTCAACAAGGGGCAGGCAAGTCTAGCTGGTCCGGCGTCGCTTAAGCGTGGGGGCAAAACTCCCGCCTTACGGTGCGAACTGCTTCAGCAGTGCCTCGGCCATATCGAGATCGGCTTGCGTCTTGATAACGTGCCCGGAAAATGAAGATACAGGATAGAAACCGACTTTGCCGGAATAAGTTGCCGTGTCGCCTGCTTTCGCTGCCTCAAGATATGTTGCCCGCCGCCAGGCCGTAATGGACCATGTAATTCGTTGAACCGGATCAAGATCCTGACTGTTGGTTTTTTCCGCAAAAGTGAAGTTGACCGGCTGATTCCTGTAGGCGACCTCAATCTGGTCTTCGATACATGACAACAAAACGTCAAAGTCATTCTGCCCGAAGTGATCAACGAAACCGCGGACTTCCATAGCGCTCAGCAGAGGCGCGATGGAATGCACCTGAACGACAGCCTCACAGTCATGCGCCTCAAGGAACTCCAGCACAAATTGCTCTGAGGTGGCGACGTTGTCTGCAAGTGTTTCCGGCCGCTCGTGAAAAAGAGCACCCTCGGCGTCTGCAACAGCTGCAATTTCCAAGCTTTCCGAGTTCACCCAGATCTCGTCAAAACAGGCAGCTTCATGACATTTGCGGATCGCATGGGCGATCAACGGGACACCGCCTAAAGGACAAAGGTTTTTCTTAGGCAGGCGCTGCGACCCAAGGCGCGCCGGTATCATTGCCACTATGCCTGAATTGCTCATGTCTTACCGCCGCAGATTTCTTTCATTGCCATACAGGTGTCATCAAGGCTTTGGCCTTGTCAAAAATTTCGCTATGGGCGCAGACGCTTCTGAGGGCCGCGCCGGCGCGCAAGTCGTTTGCTGCGTCTTGTGCAAAGCTCATGTACCGCGCACCCGCCTCAGTGGCGATCAATCGCCCTGCCGCATCATCCCAGATGCGGGCTTCCTGCGACAATGCCAGACCAACATGCCCGCGAGCCACAAAACACAGGTGCAGGACCTGAGAGCCGAAATTGCGCCACTTTCCCATCCCGCGCAGCTCTTCATAGCTTTGCGGCAGGGCGTGCAAACCATCAATGGCGCCTGTTGACAGCGCGAACAATGAGGGAGCACTGGAAGGCATCTGCAGACGCGCACCGTTAAGCTTTGCTCCCTCCCCCTTTTTGGCCATGTAGATGTCCTGCCTGTGCAGGTCGACGGCACCACCAAGTTTTGTCGTACCATCCACACCAATCAGCGCCACAGAGATTGCAACATGGGGAACACCAAACACCAGATTGTGGGTGCCATCTATGGGGTCAACAATCCAGAACTCACCGCTCAAACTGTCAGAGCTGTCCAAGCGCTCTTCCGTCAGGACCGGCACTCCGGGTGTAAGGTTTTGAAGTGCAGCAGTAATATGGGCATCGATCTGCAGATCAATGTTTGTGACAAAGTCGAGTTTGCCTTTCGAAGAGATCTCGTCAACGCTCAATGAGCGGGCCAGTTCAGCACTTCCCTGAAGAATGACGCCCAGTTCATCAAGCATTGTGAACCGTTTCCATTGAGACCGTGAAGCCGAGCACCTCCACACCGTCTTCCAGAAGGCGAAGGTGTGAGCCCGGTTTTAAGTCCACGCACGGCGTGAGCCCCCCGGTGGCAATCCATTGGCCCGGGCAGGGCGTGAAGCCGCGCTTCGTCGCGTCAATGAGAAACGCTCTGGCGCACTCAAGGGGGGGATCAACAAGCTCGGACATGGTTCCCGATGCAACACGGGCACCGTCTTGTACCAGTGCGACATCTGCCGATACAGGCAGTGCAGATAGTGATCGGACTTCCCCGAGAACCAGGCAGCCGGCAGCGCAGCGGTCTGCAACAAGAGTTGGGGCTCCAAGGCGTCCTAGTTCCAGAACCGGCGATGACGGCATCTCCAGGCACAGGCACCAGCCATCAAACAAAGTGTCAACCGGTGTTGCAGACGAAACGCCCACGCCTGCGAATTTTTCGGATACGCGCACGGCAACTTCAATCTCACCTTTGAATTCGCATAGTGCAAATCCCGGCGCAATTTCTGGCTGTACAAAAACTTCCGCCTCCACCAGGGCGCCGAAGTAGAGCTCATCCACCTCAAAAATGCGGCGAGTGGTTGGTGTTGTGCCGCCAAGTTTCCAGGCGGCGATAGGATCTGCAAGGGCATCAACAGCTTCCCGTGCGGCGTCATAGGCCCCATCGATGGATTGCCAGACAGCCCCTGCATCGAGGGAAAGCCGGCCAAGTGGCGTGCGTTCACGCCTCACATATGCAGGTGATGTTGCCATGCTGAAACGTCTAGAGCATTTCACATTGATATGGAATCGGTTTGACCGGGTTAT
>JAJFHB010000339.1 GCA_021775795.1 Hyphomicrobiales bacterium
GCCCGGGGCTCGCGTTCACACCACCGGAATTTTGGTGAAGGAGGCCGCCGATGAACTTGATCTGCCACACGAGTTCACTAGGCGGGTGCACGGGGTTCGGCTTTATGGGCCCTCTTTGAAGCATCTCGATTTGTTTGCGCCCGGATATTATTTTCTCACGACGGAAACCGCCGGATTATTGAACTGGCTTGGGGACGAGGCACGGCGTGCCGGCGCGCACGTGCAGTGCTCAACGCCCTTTACCGGTGCTGCCCGCAAGGACGGCCACATCCAGATTGGTGGCCTCGACCTGAAGACCCGCTATCTCATAGGCGCCGACGGCGCCCGGTCGAAAGTCGCCCGTTGCTTTGGTCTTGGCCGCAATGAACAGTTTCTGGTCGGTCTGGAAGCTGAGTATGAAGGGGACCTGGAACTCGACGCACGGTTCCTCCACTGTTTTATCGATTCGAAGCTTGCGCCAGGTTACCTTGGTTGGGCGGCACCCGGGCCGAAGTACGCCCAGATCGGCCTCGCAACGAACATGTCCAGCGCACCTGATCTCAAAGCTTTTACTGAAAAAACATCCGGGCTGTTCCGTTATCACGACGCAACAGTTGTTGAGCGCCGCAGCGGCCGCATACCCTGTGGCGGCACTGTCGATCCCATCGGTGCGGAAGGTGTTGCACTTGTTGGTGATGCCGCCGGACTGGTTTCACCGATGACAGGAGGCGGCATCCGGCTTGCATTCCGTTCCGGCCGCCGTGCAGCTCAACTGGTATCAGACCACCTTCTTGATGCGGGCCCATCACCCGCTGCCGTCCTGTCGCAGGAATATCCGCGCTTCGGCCTCAAGAAACTGCTGCGTAAAGGACTTGATCTCGCCCCGCCCAACTGGCTCGTCGATGCTGCGCTTTCGGCACCCGGCATGACGCGCCTGGCACGTCAGGTTTATTTCCATAAGCGTGGGTCACCCGGCATGAGTTGGGCAAGTTTTCAGGATCGGATCCGCGCCATGGAAACATCCGCAACGGCGCTGGCGCCCGACGACGGCAAGAGCAGAAGAACGTAGCCGACCCGCTGGAGTGCGCAATTGTGAGGAAAGAATTAGACCTTGGCCTCAATGGCAAGGGCGTGGACGGGTCCTGCAAGTTCATCTGCAAGCGTATCGTTGATCAGCCGGTGGCGGGCAAGCAGCGTCGTCCCCTCGAATGTTTCGCTGCGGACCTTCACCCTGAAGTGGGTTTCACCCTCCGGCCTCGCGCCGGAATGCCCCGCATGTAAATGTGACTCGTCGATCACTTCAAGATCCTGCGGTGCAAAAGCCTGCGTTAACTTGTCTATGATCTTTTGTCTGACCTGTCCGTCTGACATGATGTGATTCCACTGAGGCTGCTGTTGTAAACTCGTGTATCCTATGTGGTTCCTCTTGAGGAGAAGACATAACGCCACCTTGCCAGCGGCAGAGTGGAACACCATAATTTGGGCTCATGAAACTTGAATCGAAACTGTTCGACAGCATACGCGTGAAGCCGGACGAAGACCGGCGGCTCCGCGATAAGCACCCGTCCTGTGCCTGGCACGGGTGCGAAGGCGCCGGTATGCATAAGGCCCCCAAAGGGCGGGGCCGCGAAGGGCAGTATCATCTTTTCTGCATCGATCATGTGCGTAGCTACAACAAGGCCTACAATTACTTTGACGGCATGAAAGACGAAGATGTCGTCGGTTATCAGCGTTCTGCTGCAACCGGACACAGGCCGACGTGGAAAGTGGGCAAAAACCCGCATGCCTCAGACAAATCTGGCAACACGGAGAGTGGACCGGAAAAACCGGGCTTTGCGGATCCGTTTGAAATTTTTGACGATCTCGGCATGGAAACATTCAAACCTCGCCGCACAATCAGAAATGCGGAACGTCGTGCGCTGAACGAACTTGGGCTCGATGAAAATGCTACAGCGGAGGGAATCAAGGCGCAGTACAAACTGCTCGTGAAGCGCCATCATCCTGATGCAAACGGTGGCCGTCGCGAATCAGAAGAGAAGTTCCGCGAGGTGGTTAAGGCCCACAACTATCTGCGCTCGATCGGTTTTTGTTGAAAACGCGACTGGATCGCACTTGCTTTCACCAGCGTTCCCGGACTAAACATCCCGCCTTGGCTACAGTCTGCCTCTGAACGTGATCGGAACGCTGCTGCGCACGTGTGATTACGATGCCGGTGGTAGAATCGAAATTGCGGGCAAGACTTTGGTCTTGCGCCGACCAACCAGTGGAAAGCGTTACGCACATGAGCGTTCAAACCGATGGTGAAGTTGCCGGTACGCCGGACATGCATATCTCCGTGCGCCAGGTTTTCGGAATAGATTCCGACCTGGAAGCTCCTGCCTATTCAGAGCGAAACGAGCACGTTCCCGATGTGGACGAGGATTATCTCTTTAATCGGGAAACCACACTCGCGATATTGGCAGGCTTTACACACAATCGCCGTGTCATGATCCAGGGCTACCACGGCACAGGCAAATCAACGCACATCGAGCAGGTCGCCGCGCGCCTCAACTGGCCGTGCGTCCGGGTCAATCTTGACAGCCACATCAGTCGCATCGATCTCGTCGGCAAGGATGCCATCGTCATCAGAGACGGCCAGCAGATCACGGAATTCCGCGAAGGCATTCTGCCCTGGGCTCTGCAGTCCAATACAGCTTTGGTGTTCGATGAGTATGATGCCGGACGACCGGACGTCATGTTCGTTATTCAGCGCGTGCTTGAAGTTACCGGCAAGATGACACTTCTCGACCAGAACCGGGTCATTCGACCTCACCCTGCTTTCCGCTTGTTTTCAACGACGAACACAATCGGACTGGGTGATACCACCGGCCTCTACCATGGTACGCAGCAGATCAACCAGGGTCAGATGGACCGCTGGAGCATCGTGACAACGCTCAACTATCTGCCGCATGAGCATGAGCGGGACATCGTGCTCGCAAAGGCAAAGTCCTTCGACACGGACGAGAAACGCGGCATCATCGACAACATGGTGCATGTGGCCGCGCTGACGCGAAACGCGTTCATGAACGGCGACCTCTCCACGGTCATGAGTCCGCGGACAGTGCTCACATGGGCTGAAAACTCTGAAATATTTGACGACGTCGGTTTTGCCTTGCGCGTCACCTTCGTCAACAAGTGTGATGAACTTGAGCGTGGCCTTGTGGCCGAGTTCTATCAGCGTTGTTTCAATGAAGAGCTGCCCGAAACAACTGCCACAATGACGGTCGCTTAGGCGCGTCCGGGTTAGATACCTCCAACCCCACGGCAACCGGTCATGGCACAATCCAAGGAAGATCCGACAGCTCGCTTCAAGACAGCGCTTGCGGAAACCATGCGTGCTATTTCCGGTGACCCGGAACTCTCAGTGGAGTTTGGCGCTGAAGTACCCCGCATAGACGAGCATAAGGCCCGATTGCCGCAGATTGCGCATGAGATGACGGCAGAGGTTGCTTCTGTCGCCCGCGGCGTCTCGGATGCTTTTGCCCTGCGTCTGGCCCGTCATGACGATGGCTTGCATGCCCGCCTCCTGCCAGAAGGGCAAAACGCCCGTGCAGTATTTGAAGCCGTGGAGCAGGCACGGGTGGAATGTATCGGGGCGCGGGCGATGCCCGGTGTGGCAAGCAATATCACCGCCATGCTCGATGATCGTTATCAAAAGTCCGGCATTGCCAACATGCAGCAGCGCGAGGACGCTCCTCTTGAAGAGGCCGTGTCCCTGCTCGTGCGCGAACGGCTTACCGGCGAGGCACCGCCACAACATGCCGGGATGCTTGTCGATCTCTGGAGGCCCTGGATCGAGGAAAAGGCCGGTGCGATACTTGATGGCCTCGAGAACAAAATCGACGATCAGCGCGCCTTCGCTCTGCTTGCACGGGACATCATCGCAGCACTGGATATGGCTGACGAGCTGGGGGAAACCTCAGACGATGCTGACGCAGACAGCGATGCGGAAGATCCTGAAAGCGGCGAAATGGACATGCAGGCTGAGGGCGAGACGCAGGAAGCCGAAGGCACAACTTCTGCAGACGTGGAAGAGGGTGAAGGTGAAACAGAGGACGGTGAACAGGATACCGTCGAGATGGACGCCGATGATACACTCGACGATTCTGACGCCGATGACGCGCCCGATGGCCAGGACCC
>JAJFHB010000340.1 GCA_021775795.1 Hyphomicrobiales bacterium
AAGCTTCATCATGTGCTTGCCCGGTGCTTACTTAACATCATGGTCTTAACGAAACGCCGCGTTAACTCATTGAAAAGACTGGCGCACCCGGCACGATTCGAACGTGCGACCTCTGCCTTCGGAGGGCAGCGCTCTATCCAGCTGAGCTACGGGTGCTTTGCCTGTCAGTGACATAACTCATGCTTGTGTCCGCGGCAACTGTAACCTTGGTTGCCCGCGCCGCATCAAACAGTTGAGCGGATGTCCCGTGCTGACCCAAATGATACAGAAGACTACGCCGGCTTGGGCGCGCCTGTTAACGCCCCTTGTGAACGTGCAGGACGTCTGCAACATGGATCGTGAAGATGAAACAAGTGCCCCACCTTGCTATCCGTCTTGTCATTGCCGGGCTGGCACTGTTTGGGCTTGTCGGCGTTGCACCGGTGAGTTGGCTGGAATTCCTGCATGGTGATGCCTGCCCGCATCTGGGGCCGGTGCCTGTCTGCTACATCGTCATGGCCGGCTACGGAATTCTGGTCGCATGCGCCTTCCGGCCACTGTGGAGCGCAGCGCTTTTTATCGTCGGGTTTGTGCCCGTCTTTGCCTTTGCAGCAGCGGGCTCGGGGGCGGAGCTTTTTGGTTTTGAGGTCTGCCCGCGCACGGAGGCAAGCATTCCCAAATGCTTTTTCTCACTCGCCCTGGCGCTCGCAATCCTGGCGCCGTTTCTGTTTCACCATTTAAAAAGCCGTTCCGCGCAACCCTGAGCCTTCAGGGCGCAGACGTTCAGGATTTGACCGCATCGCTTGGCGCATGGCGGTTAATGAACGCCAGCATATTTGCCAGCACAGGGGCACGCCACCGGAGCGGCCGCGACAGGGCCAACACCAGATTAATGTGCCCGAGGTTGGAAAATTCTATTGCTTCCGCTTCGCTTCCCGCTTCCACCAGTTTTGCAGCCAGCGCTTCGGCGTTGGCGAACTGAACAACATTATCCCTGGCTCCGTGCATCAAGAGGCTGGGCGGCGCGCCGGCGCTTACGTGTGCAATGGGGCGGACCTGATCTGCACTGTGGGCATCCTCGAAGATATGACGGGAGCGTTCATGGGTGGTTGGATCATAGGCATAAGGTCCCGACAGGCCGATGAAGCCCCTGGGCGGCGGGAGGCTTAGGCCCTCGGCTTCAAGGAAACTTCTGTCGAAACAAAGCAGCGCCCCGATGTGGGCGCCGGCTGAATGGCCGGCGATGAAGATCGGGCAATCTTCGCCGCATTCCGTTGCAAGTGTGCGGCATGTCCAGCCATAGGCTGCGGCCATATCGTTTTGAAACGCTGGATAACGCACTTCAGGAAAAAGGCGATAATCGGCAACCACGGCGGTCAGCCCACGTGCTGCAAGTGCAGCGCCAACAAAGCCATAATAAGTGCGCTCACCACTGTCCCAACCACCGCCATAGATGAACAGGACGATGGCCCGAGGTTTTTGCGCGTTGCGGGGCCGATAGATGTCGGCGCGCTGCCGCGCCAGGGGGCCATAGGCCACGTCCATTTCAAGCGCCACACCGGAATCCGCCGTCAGCATCGACCAGAAGCTTGCAGCAGAGGGCGCAGTGAGAAATGTCCTGATCGGCAGCATGGGGTCCAGATTTCGAGAGGTTGTTTAGGGTGAGGTGGTGATTTTTGTTGCAGCCCAGGTGGAGAGGGCAAAGAACACCAGATGTGCAACATTCATGGCAGCGGGCAGCAGGTAAACGCCGACACCCGGGGCCGCCACATAAGTTGCGAATATGGCCACAAGCAAAACGATGGGCGTGACTGCGATCATCCCGCGTGGATAATGCGACCGCCCGGTCAGAATACCCCAGACAAGCGCGATAGAGACGATGAGCACCAATACCCGCACGATGTTGATGAGCGGCTCATTGTGGGCGCTGACGTTGGCAAGCAGGTCGTTGAGCAACGACACGGTCTCACCGGTGCTGCCCTCGCGGGCCTGCACGATCAAGGCGAGATTGACGCGCCCCCCAAGCCACACATTGCCAATAATGAAGGCGTAGCCGCCAAGCACCATGACGGCAGCGGAAATCCATCGGCCGGCGGGCCGCAGCATTTGCGCTATGTGCCAATAGCCGACCAGATAGAGCGGTGCAAAGAGCACGCCGAGAAAATGCCCGAAGGTCAGCCGGAAGGAGCTGACATCCAGAAAGAAGAGATAATCACTTTCTTCATAACCGCCCCGTGGCGAGAACTGAAATGTGAACTCCCCGATGCCGACGATGAGGGCACCGGCGGCGGCCACAAGCCCGGTTCGCACGAGAATTTTTTTGCGGTGCTCGGAGATCTGATCCACTTGTTGCCCTTTCATTTGCTATCTCTGCTTTCTGTGTGCCTGGCAGATCAGGGCAATGTGAGGGTGCTGTTGGGGGCGGCCGAACTGCCATCGACCATGCGCCCGTCAGCGTAATAGACGCGGATGCTCGTGATTTCGGCCGCCTCGCCCAGGCCGAAAATCAACTCATGAGACTGGTCGGAAGCAAGCCCTTCGCCGCTGGTAAACTGCTGGGTCAGTGTCATTCCATCGGGCAGTGTCACTTCGACCAGCGCGCCAAGGGACGCAGGCGTTTCCGGCAGCCGCACTTTCAGATAACCGTTTTCGCCCGCAGCGCTGATGAAGGCGCGCGATGAGCCGGCCAGGTTGACCAGTATGGCGTCTCGATATCCATCATTGTTGAAGTCGGCCACCAGGGGTGTGATGCCATAGTTGCGGTTTTCGAGGCCGGTGGCTTTTGCCGCTGAGGCAAAGCTGCCATCGGCAAGCTGCATCAACAGGCGGCCGGGAAGGCGGAACAGCTTCTGCAGGGGCAACGCCACATAATTCTGGGCAATCAGAAGGTCTTCGCGGCCGTCATTGTTGAAGTCATCAAAGACCCCGCCCCAGGCAAACCCATAATCCGCAATCTTTGCTTCCCGCGCTTGATCCGTAAACTGAAAGCCGCCGTCATTGTGGAAAAGATATTGCTCGGAATGGAACAGCTGATCGTCGCGCAAATCACCGGTTACAAGAAAGCGGGGCGGTGTGCTGCCGACATTTGAAAAATAGAAATCCATGTTCCGGTCATTGTCGTAATCGCCGATCGCAAGTCCCATGGGGTAGCCGTAACGGTCAGACGAAGGGTTGTCGGCAGACGTGAACTTCAGATCACCCTCATTTCGCCAGGTCCGCACCTGGCCAGTGTCATGTGCCACGACAATGTCCTGGTCGCCGTCGCGGTCAACATCACTGAAAACCGCAACAAAGGTGTTGTGGACATAGGTGAGCCCCGCTTCACCGGTAATGTCCGTGAAGCTGTTGTCACCATTGTTCAGGAGCAACAGGCTGGTCGAGCCATATCCCTCCTGGTTGAAGATATTCTGCCCCTCGACGCGGGAAAGCTTGATGTAAGTCGAGACGAACATGTCCGCAAAGCCGTCGTGGTTAAGGTCGGCCAGGGCAATGGACAATGGCACGGAAGTATCATTGAAAGTTATGTCGAGCAGGTGCGCTTCAAAACCGCCGGGCGTGTTGAGGTAAAGGGTGATGCCGCTATCACGGGCGACAAAAATGTCGGCCCGGCCATCGCCGTCTGCATCGATCACGGCTGTGCCGAAGGTCGTGTCGCCTGCCGCCTTATCCAGCCCTTCCCCCTTGCTTTCCGTGGCGTCTCTGAACCTTCCCCCGGCAAATTCCAGGATCATGTCAGGTTGATTGTAGCCACCGCCCATGAACACTTCAGGCACCCCATCGCCGTCGATGTCGATGATGGCAGAGCCGAGAAACGGCAGGGAATGATCGCCATCGAATTCATGAACAAAAGGAAACGCCACTTCTGCAAACCCCGGCAGGGCCACAAGCCCTTCCGCCGTTGTGTCATAGGGGTCGGTATAGGCCTTCATGTAGGAAAGGCCGGCCACAGCGAGGGCAAGTACCACGACGACAAGGCCGAGAATTTTGATGAGTTTTCTGATCA
>JAJFHB010000035.1 GCA_021775795.1 Hyphomicrobiales bacterium
GCCGCGCAACCGCAAAAACAAGAGCTGGCTGAGGGCTGTATCCATGGCCTATTCCGCTGCGACCTGCGCATCCGCGGTGATGGCGAAGAAAGCAGATTCCAGATCGGAATCGCCATGGGTCCGGCTGACGTCGTGCAAGACCTCTTCCATCGTGCCGAAACGCCGGCAGGCGCCCTGATCCAGCACCAACAGATGGGTACAAAGGTTTTCGACCAGGCTCAACAGGTGCGACGAGATGATGATCGCTGCACCCGCGCGGGCCCGTTCACGCATGGAGTGCTGGATGTTGCGGATGCCCAGAGGATCGAGCCCGGTCAGCGGTTCATCGAACAACAGCACTTGGGGATCATGCAAAAAGGCGCAGGCGATCGCCACTTTCTGGCGCATGCCGCGCGACAGGTCGTGCGCCAGGGCATCGCGCTTTTTCGTAAGATCGAACGAGGCGAGCAGGGCTTCCATCTTGTCTTCGGGCGCCCTCACGCCGTAGGACGCTGCCGAAAAGGCGAGATGTTCCCAGACCGTCAGGGTATCGAACAGGCGCGGATCATCAGGTATGTAGCCGAGGCTTTGCTTGGCCTTGATCGACGCTGCGACGATGTCGTGGCCGGCGATCTCCAGGCTTCCCGAGGTTGGTCCGATGATACCGGAAAGGGTTCTCAGTGTGGTTGATTTGCCGGCACCATTGGATCCGACCAGACCGAGAATATCGCCAGGACCGACCTCGAAACTGAGGTCGTCGACGGCAACGAGGTCGCCATAGGACTTGCGGAAGTTTTTCACTCTGATCATGCGCACTCACACGGCAACCAAGGATAGAACGGCGCCAAACGCCCGAACCTGAGCCGTATACCGGAGCAATCTTAATATCGCGTCACTTTTGGCGGTAAAATCCGTCGGATCGGGGGTCCGCAGCACGTCAGCGTATGAACACCCCCAAATTGTCCCACGCCGTGGCCAGAAAAGTTGCGATGGGAGAAATCCGGAAGAAACGTGTGAAAAATCAACGGTCAAAAAAGTTGTTGGTGGAAGGCGCAGGGAACCTGTTTGTTGGAACAGCGAAATGAGTCCGATTAACAGGGTTGTCTTCATTGCGCCGTGACTTGAGCCGGGACGTAGTGACACCCACTTTTGGAAACTCAAGCCATCCAAAGACGCTAGATAACCGCATGGCCCTGCTTGAGTGCGTGTCCACAGGCACCGTCCTCAACTGCGTTGCGCCTCCGACTCGAGGCGGGCGATCTGCGCGCAGATCGTGCTTCCCGCGGCGCGAATATCTTCGACAATCGCATTTTCGGCGGCGTCCGGATCCCCGGCCTTCACCGCATCGATAACTTCCTGGTGTTTGTCTGCATAGGTTCCGCCGCCGGCCTGAAAGTATGCGGCAATCAACGGTCCCATCTGGAGCCAGAGTCGCTGCAGTGTTGCCCGCAAAATTTCCATCTTACCGATTTCAGCCAGCGCGAAATGAAACTGCTGATTCATGCTGATCGCGTCTGGCCAGTTACCGATTTTGTTTGAAGCCTGTTGTTGTTCGTTCAACCGCACAAGCCGATCGATGTCCGCACTCCCTGCATTCAACGCACACTCTCGAGCCGCGAGTCCCTCAAGTCGGATGCGGATTGCGCGAACCTCCTCATATCGACCAGCGGAGAGAATTGGCACGCGGACGTCGCGTGATGTCTTCTGAATGAGTGCGCCATCCTGAATGAGGCGCAACAACGCATCACGAACCGGCGTGACACTGGTCCCAAGCGAAGCTGCCAGGTCGCGGATCGTCAGACGGTGATCTGGGGGGAAACGGCCCTGGATCAGGGCTTCGCAAAGGCTGGCATAGACGATGTCGCCAAGATTTTCGTGCTTGACGGTGGCGAGGCCGAAGCTCCCGGTAATTGGCGCTGATTCCATGCTCGTTGACAGTTTTTGATGTCTGATGCAACATACATCGTCAACAATGGAAAGAAAACCCTAGCGGCGATTTTTCTGAGCGTTGAAGCACGGAGACAGGGAGTGAAATGGTCGACATTCCGAATTCCGTAGAGATGCGCGACGTACGCCATCACATGCACCCCTACATCAACGCCCGCACGGCAGGCAGGCATATGCCGCAGCGCCTTACCACGCTTGACGATCATCGTTTGGTCAGAGAACACCGTGGTGTCGGCTTGATCGGCGCGACCGCGACCGATGAACTGCTCGAGTTAGACGTTGTATCGCGTGTCATGGGTGACGCGCTTGCCTTCTGTCCGCCGCTGATCACGGCCCCGGATCAGATTGACGACCTGATGGATCGAACCGCCACCGCGCTTGATCGAACCGCGGATCAACTGGGTATGTAGCTGCCTGCCACGACGAAGCCGCAGACGAAGCAATACTGCTGGTTGGAATTAAAATGGCCACGAAGTTGGCGATAATAACTGGAAAGGAGAGGAAATATGAACAAAACATTCTTGAGCCTCGGAGCCGCGATGGTCGCAGTCGCGCTGTCGGTACCCGCACAAGCAGACGAATGGTGGCCCTTCGGCATCGAAAGCGCCGTGGACGGTGATCTCAACAACGTCGTGTCCGTTGAATATGAGCCGACCGACCAAGCATCGAAAGCCTACAACCTCTGTGTTCTACTGCCTCATCTTCAGGACAGCTACTGGGTTTCGGTCAATTACGGTCTCGTGGAAGAAGCCAAGCGCCTCGGTGTGAAGATGGTTGTTTACCAGGCAGGCGGCTACTCAAACCTGACGAACCAACTCGCCCAATATGACGATTGTCTGGCCGGCGGAGCCGACGCAATTCTGATCGGCGCGATTTCCGAAGCCGGTGTAGCGGCGAAAATCAATGAAGGCATGGCAAGGGACGTCGTCAATATCGCTGTCGCGAACCCGATCCTCGATACGCCCATCACCGCCCGCATCACGCCGGACTTCTATCAAAAGGGCATGCAGACCGGGAACTATGTAAAGGCGTATCTCGGTGACACAGGTGGAAGTGCCGTGGCGTTTCCAGGACCGCAGGGTTCCGGCTGGGCCGAAACCTATATGGAGGGTTTCCGTGATTCCCTGATGGAAGGCAGTGTGACGCTTCTTGCCGAGCAGTTTGGCGAGGCAAGCGTGCCTGCCCAGCTCCGCCTGGTGGAAGACTCTCTGCAAACTTATCCCGAACTGACTGTGATCTGGGGTGGCGCTCCGGCTGCCGAGGCCGCAGTTGGCGCGACTGCCGATGCCGGACGGGACGACGTTACGATCATTTCGTCCTACGAGAACCAGACCATGTTGAACCTCGTACAAAATGGCAAGGTGCTGGGCTTTGCAGCCGAGTATCCAGTGATCATGGGCCGGATCAGTGTCGATCTCGCGGTCCGCGCGCTTGATGGCAAGGATCATGCGAGTATCCTGCTGGTGGCGCCCGGAATCGTAACAACCGACAACATCAACGAGTTTGATCTCGAGCAAATATTCGCGCCCGAGGGCTTCCAGCCGGTGTTCTCGGTCGAGTAAGGAAGCATCGCCATCTCGCCCCGCGGTACCAGCCGCGGGGCGCAAGGATTCCCGAAAACATGCTGCATGCAGAAGGTCTGACCAAAACCTTTGGCGGGGTGACCGCCCTGGAGCAGGTCGATTTCGATTTGCGGCC
>JAJFHB010000341.1 GCA_021775795.1 Hyphomicrobiales bacterium
TGTTTTCCACTTTGTAGGAAACACGGCGAACCGGGCTATAGAGGCTGTCTACAGGGATAAGGCCGATAGGCGCATCTTCCGGACGGTTCCGTTCTGCCGCTACATATCCCTTGCCGACGTTTACGGTGAATTCCATGCGCACTTCAGCGCCTTCATCGAGCGTGCAAAGCGGAAGATCCGGATTAAGGATCGAAATATCCGCAGTCTCCTCGATATCACCTGCCGTGACGACCGCTGGGCCTTCCTTACGGAGGACCAGACGCTTGGGACCCTCCACATGCATCTTCAGCGCAATTTCCTTGATGTTGAGAATGATGTCCGTGACATCTTCCCGTACACCGGAAATCGACGAAAACTCATGCAGCACGCCATCTATCTGTACCGAGTTAATCGCCGCACCCTGAAGTGACGACAAAAGAACACGGCGCAAGGCGTTACCAAGGGTTACACCAAAACCGCGTTCAAGCGGCTCGGCCACAAACGATGCCTGAGCAAGCGCATTTCTGCCATGCTCAATATCAAGCTTCGTCGGTCTAATCAGTTCTTGCCAGTTACGTTCAAGCACTTTGCTATCCTCGTCCCGGTGGTGGACGCGTTGGCGCGCCGGTAATTACACCACACTTAATCGTTAACCTGTGACTCGAGTGATTACTCAAATAACGCAGACAAAGCGTCACACACGGCGGCGTTTAGGCGGCCGGCAGCCGTTGTGCGGGATCGGAGTAACATCCTTGATGGACGTAATCTGAAAACCCGCCGCCTGCAGCGCACGAAGTGCCGACTCACGGCCCGAACCAGGGCCGCGCACCTCAACTTCGAGAGTACGCATTCCGTGATCCTGCGCCTTCTTTGCGGCGTCTTCTGCTGCTACCTGAGCTGCATAGGGAGTCGATTTGCGCGATCCCTTGAAACCCATCATCCCTGCCGAAGCCCAGGAAATCGTATTTCCCTGCACATCTGTAATCGTAATCATCGTGTTGTTGAACGAAGCATTCACATGTGCCACGCCCGACGAAATATTTTTACGTTCTTTACGACGCACGCGCGTCTTATCTTTAGCCATCTGGTGTCGCTCTTTGCGTTAAACAGTTACTTCTTCTTGCCTGCAATCGCCTTGGACGGTCCCTTGCGAGTGCGCGCATTCGTATGCGTACGCTGTCCGCGAACCGGAAGACCACGACGGTGGCGTAAGCCGCGATAGCACCCAAGATCCATAAGGCGCTTTACGTTCATGGCGTTCTCACGCCGCAGATCACCCTCAACCATGTATTCACGGTCGATGAGTTCACGAATTTGTATAGTTTCCGCATCGGACAACTCGTTCACTCGCCGTTCCGCGGGAATCTTGACCTGCTCGCAAATCTTAGATGCGAACGTACGGCCAATCCCATGAATATAGGTCAGCGAGATAACAACTCTTTTGTCCGTCGGAATATTGACGCCGGCAATACGAGCCACTTTCAAAACTCCTCATATTGGTCAGTAAGCACTATCGCCCGACCATAATTTTCATCGTGGGCTTGTCACGCGGAAAGGCCCTGGGTCCGTCGACTAATTAGTCTCGAACAACAGAGCGCGAGAATTCCTTGAGGTTGCCGGTTTTTACGGCGACTCGACACCCACGTCAACTCTTTCCACCGCAGAAACTCGCAATCTTTAGCGCGCCTTACCCTACTCCAAGCACTTCGGCGATCTGATTGCTGACATCATCGATGTCAGCCATCCCATCAACCGTCTTCAAAACACCCTTATCACCATAATAGCCGATCAATGGAGCGGTCTGCGCATGGTAAACTTCCAAACGCTTTTTGAGCGCCTCAACATTGTCGTCTGCCCGGGGGCCGCCCTCGGTTTCCTGAGCGCGTTTCTCAATTCTACCCACGAGTATTTTGTCATCAACACCAAGCTCAACAACGGCATCGAGACTTAAGCCCTTGTTCTCCAGCATTGCGTCCAGAGCTTCTGCCTGGGCCACATTGCGCGGAAAACCATCGAGGATGAAGCCACTGGCACAGTCAGGTTCATCCACCCTGTCAGAAATAATACCGACAACAATTTCATCGGGAACGAGATCGCCACGTTCCATAATCTCTTTTGCCTGCAGGCCGACTTCAGAGCCCGCTGCCACGGCCGCGCGAAGCATATCGCCGGTCGAAAGCTGCGTGCAGCCATGTTTCTCTTCGAGGATTTTGGCCTGTGTGCCCTTGCCAGCACCGGGTGGTCCAAGAAGTATGAGCTTCATCGCCGCGCTCCCCGCAGTTTTGATTTCTTGACGAGCCCTTCGTATTGATGCGCCAGAAGATGGCTTTGCACCTGGGCAACCGTATCCATCGTCACACTAACAACGATGAGCAAGGATGTTCCGCCGAAATAGAACGGAATGTTTGCGGACCCCCGCAATATCTCCGGCAGAAGACAGACAAACGCGAGATAGGCGGCACCAATGCAGGTGATACGCGTCAGCACGTAGTCGATGTGCTTCGCCGTTTGCTCACCGGGACGGATGCCCGGAATGAAGCCACCATACTTTTTCAAATTGTCAGCAGTGTCTTTCGGATTGAAGACAATGGCCGTGTAGAAAAATGTAAAGAACACAATGCCGCTGAGATAAAGCAGCACAAACAGCGGTTGTCCCGGACCCAGCAGCGCCGTAACCGTATTCAGCCATTCCGGTCCCTGGCCACTTGAGAACTGCGCTGCGGTAATCGGCAACAGCAGCAGTGAAGAGGCAAAGATCGGCGGGATAACGCCAGCCGTGTTGAGTTTCAAGGGCAAGTGCGACGACTCCCCCTGATACATCTTGTTTCCGACTTGTCGCTTTGGATACTGCACCAATAGTCTTCGCTGCGCCCTCTCCATGAAGACGATGAAGGCGATGACGGCCATTGCCATGACAATGATACCGAGAATGACGTATGTCGACAAAATGCCCTGGCGGCCAAGATCAAGCATGTTGATGAGGGCGGAGGGAAGTTCCGCAACAATACCGGCAAAAATGATAAGCGAAATACCGTTACCGATACCGCGAGCCGTAATCTGCTCACCAAGCCACATCAAGAACACGGTCCCGCCAACCAGAGAGATGACGGTTGAGATGCGGAAATACCAGCCTGGATCAGTGACAATGCCGCCAGAGCCCTCGAGGCCAACGGCAATGCCATAGGCCTGCAATGTCGCAAGCACGACCGTTCCATAGCGGGTGTACTGATTTATCTGCTTCCTGCCCTGTTCGCCTTCCTTCTTGAGCTGCTCAAGATGGGGCGAAACCGTCGTCATCAGCTGAATGATGATCGAGGCGGATATGTACGGCATAATATTGAGCGCAAAAATCGCCATGCGGCCTAGGGCACCGCCCGCAAGCATGTTCAACATGCCGGCGAGACTGCCTTGCGTCTGCTCAACAAAGTTTGCCAGTTCCGAAGGATTGATACCGGGAAGAGGAATGTAGGTGCCGAGTCTGTAAATCAAGAGCGCACCCAGTGTGAACCAGATGCGCTTCTTCAGATCTTCAGCCTTGGAAAAGGCAGAAAAATTAATATTCGCGGCAAGTTGTTCGGCTGCAGATGCC
>JAJFHB010000342.1 GCA_021775795.1 Hyphomicrobiales bacterium
GGCCGCGCCACCCTAGAGGGTTTCATCTTTGCCCGGAAGCGGTTTGAGCGGTTTCTCCCCTTTTCCCGGCAGCATTACGATTTCCCAGTGGTCATCACGTAAACGGCTGCAATTTGCTTTGACGGGCGAATCGATTTGGCGTCACCAAACGTTTCCGGGATGAGATGAAAAGGTCTAGATTATCCTGTGCCCTTTTGTGAACGGCGTGCGCTCGTGCGTCGTTGAGCAGTCTGAATCTGGGGAGAGCCATGACACAATCTGCCATTGTCGCACCGCAACCTGATGCGGTTGAAACCGGTGCCGTAATCCTGAAGGAAGGCGGCAACGCTGTCGATGCAGCGATAGCCTGTGCCTTCGTGCAAACCGTTGTGGACCCATTGATGTGCGGTCTCGCCGGCTTCGGCAGCATGCAGTTGTACCTGCCGGAAGAGGACATTCATGAGTTCATAGACTTTCACGGCAAGGCCCCGGCGGCAGTGAAGCCCGACATGTGGCAGGATCTCATAATAGGTGAGACCGATGATGGTTTCGGATTCCTGCTGGAGGGCAAAGTAAACGACCTTGGCCATCAGTCCATTACCGTGCCGGGCAGCATCAAGGCCTTTCACGAGGCACACAGCCGGTTTGGCAGCTTGCCCTGGGCACGGGTGCTGGAACCCGCGATAGCGTTTGCCAGAGACGGTTACGCTCTGGCGGCGGAAGTCTATTACTACTGGATATCCCGGGACGTACCCGGCCGGACAAGTGTGCTTGACAGACTTCGGTTCTCAAAGGCAGGACGGGAAATCTACTGCGATGAAGACGGCAATCCAAAGCCTCCCGGCAGTCTTATCAAGAACCCGCAGATGGCCAATACGTTGGCCCTGATCGCCGACAAGGGTTCGGATGTTTTTTATCACGGGGAGATAGCGACAACGATTGATGCGGACATGAAGGCCAATGGCGGCCTGCTTTCAGCCCATGATCTCGCGGCTTATGAAACCCAGACGGAAACACCGCTTTGGGGCGAGTATCGCGGGCATGCCTATGCCACCAACCACCCTCCCGGCGGCGGCATCATGCTCGTTGAAATGCTCAACATTCTTGAAAATTTCGACCTGAAGGCCGTCGGACATAACTCGCCCGAATACATCCGCATCGTCTCAGAGGTCATTAAAATTGCGACGGTCGACAAGGATCAACACGTTGGTGATCCAAACTTCGTGGACATCCCGGTCGAACGATTGACCGGCAAAGCCTACGCGAAAGCTCAGGCCGGGGAGATCAAGCAAGGAAAGATAAAACACGTCGAAAGGCTCGGCATTCCCGAATCCCAGAAGACCACGCACATCTGTGTATTGGATGGTGCGGGTAACGCTGTATCCATGACCCATTCCCTTGGCATGATGTCCGGCGTCATCACTGATGGCCTTGGCTTCATGTACAATGGATGCATGGGGGTTTTCGATCCGCGACCGGGCAAGGCCGGATCGCTCGCACCTGGAAAATCGCGTTTCAGTTCGGTCTGCCCAACCATAGTCTTTTCCAACGGCAAGCCTGCCCTGATCATCGGTGCCCCCGGCGGTACACAGATTGCCATCGGCGTGCTTCAGGTGATCTTGAATGTCATCGATTTTGGCATGCCGATTGAACAGGCCGTACATGCCCCACGGTTTTCAGCCACAAGCGATGTGATCGATGTCAGCCCCCGCATTCCGCGCTACGTCTACGCCCCGCTCGAAACCCGTGGCTACAGTTTTCAGCGCAGCTCGTATTCTTATGATTTCGCCTCGGTTCATGCCATCAGGGTGGAGGACGGCGAAGTTAGCGGTGCCGCAGACATTCTCTATGGCGGCGGCATGGCGTTGATCATCTAGAGCCTTGTCTGGTTCGAGACAAACAGGTTCGTTGATGCCGGGCGTCCTACCCGCTGAAACTTCCCCAGTGTGTCTGGATTTGCCATCAAACCGGAGGCATCACGGTGCCCTTTAGTCGGCCCTTCTGTTGCCGGTTAAGGAACTGGTTACCACCTCATACGGGTGGGTATGGATCCTGCTTGTGAGATATGGAACCGGCAATGCCCGCAGGCTTTATGTGCCGTTTTGACATGATGCCTGACCGGCCTCTCACGTGAGTTCCGTCACGCTGTCAAATTGGCACATAAATTCTGCGCACTGTCAGCCGCTCCGGGTGAGCGCATTTTGGGACTCCAAACATGAGCATGATCCATTCTCCCGTTCAGGGCATACAGGGAAACACCATCCAAAGTGCTGTGGCGGCAGGCTCTGCGCTCGCTGGAATAGTCCTGCTCAGCCTGGTTTTTAGCGCTGGGCTTGAGGGTTCTTCCCTGTCGGATCTGTTGCTGCTCTGCGAGGAAGATGGTTTTGTGGAGAACCTCTCGGCGCTCGCATATTTTTGTGGGTTTGTGATTTGTGTCTGGGCCATGGTTCGTCGCCGGATCGACCTTATGCTCGCCGGTTGGGCACTGCTGAGCTTTCTGTTTCTGGGTGAGGAGACAAGCTGGTTTCAACGTATCATCGGTTATCATGTTCCCATGATCGAGGAGATGAATATTCAGCACGAGTTCAACCTGCATAACCTTTCGGACAAGCAAGGCGTCGGCTGGACCCAGGTGAACTCGCTCGAAACATTCCTGCGCGCGATGTTCGGTTCGCAGAACCTGTTTCAAATGGGGTTCATCACCTTCTTTGCAGTGTTTCCCCTTCTCTCAAGATGGCAATTCACAATGCCGCTACAGCAACGCGTTGGCTACTGCCCACCGACCAGTGTCATGCTTGCGGTGATATGGGGCCTTGTCGCACTGAGTTATGTTTATGTGGCCCTGGCAAATGGCGAGCCACACAAAAACGCCCTCGTTGAGGTGCGCGAGCTGGTGTTTGCAGGCGCGATCCTGGCTTATGCCGTGCTGCTGGCAGGACGCCACCGAGACGTGTCCGGAAACTGACCGGTTTGATTATTGAACAGGCCGTACATGCCCCACGGTTTTCAGCCACAAGCGATGTGATCGATGTCAGCCCCCGCATTCC
>JAJFHB010000343.1 GCA_021775795.1 Hyphomicrobiales bacterium
CTCACTGCATGAGGTAACGGCGGCTGTGCAAGATGTCTCATCTGTCACGTCAACTGTCTGCGTCAGAACTGAACTGTCGGGCGCGCCGCCTGCAACCAGAGACTTTCGAGCGTCATCGAGACGTTTTTCGTCACGCGCCAGCAGGCTGACCGCAAAGCCTCTACGACATAATCCCGCCGACAGAGCCAGGCCGATGCCGCTACTGCCGCCAGTGATGATGGCGTGTTGACGCTGCGGTTGCATGCGGTTGCTCTCGTTACCCAATTGCGTGACCCTTGCATTTGCTCGGGTGTTTCATTCCCGGTTCTGCATAAACCCCGGATATTGAATTCTATGTTTACACAGCACGAAACGGCACGTTTTTCCAGTAAGTCAAACAACGGGCTGTCGGATCGGGGCCATATTTAGTGTGAAATACAGTGTCCGGTGCCGAAAACTCGTCTGTTTCCAGGGGCAACGGACCTAAAGGCTATCGCCGCCTGGGCAAACAGTTACATCGCTTATGCAAAATGGTTTGCCGTCTTCCTTCACGGACACGGCGCGAATAACGATCTGTCTGTCATTGCCGTCACCCCGGATGGCCACAATGTGTCCTTTCAGGCTGAAGGCTTCACCTTGCAACAGCGGTTTTGCAAATTGTGTAACCAGCTGCTTCACCTGCATGCCTGGGCACCAAAGGCGGGCGGCCTGCTCAAACCTGGCGTAGACCAGCATGCCATGGACGATCGGCGCCTCGAAGCCGGCAGCTGAGGCTATGTCGGCGTCGAGATGGATCACATTGTCATCAAGAGCTGCTTGCGCATACTCGTTGACGAGGTCCCAGTCAAAGGCTGGATACTCGATGGGCGCAAAGCGAAGCCCGACTTCCAGTGGAGCAGGAACACTCATGAGGGCAGCTTCCAGGCGCCTTCGGCATGAACGAAACCAAGCCGGGAGTTAACTTTCAGGATAGGCCGTTTGTCGCGAGACTGGATGATACACTCAAGATCTACCATGATCCGGTCACCTGGACGGCGTTCCCCCGTTACTGTCACGGTGTAGGTCTGATCGAGCTCCAGAGTGCTGAAGTATTCAACGTTCTGGATGATGACGAAAAAGGTGCCATCCTCATTATCAACAAGGTCATAGACCGCATGGCGGATACCCATGTCTGCAAGCCAACGAAGCGGGAATGTGAAAGGTATCGGGCGGGTTTCACCTGCGGCTGCTGGCGGCTCTCCAATTGAAAGTGCAAAGCGCTCGACCTGATCCGCCTGCGTTGTCGCCTCAAAGCCTGGAAGTTCGAAACTGGTAATCTCAGCCATGGCCGCCGCCATCAAATGATCAGGGTTTCAATTCTCAGTCGGTGTGCCTGCGCGCAATCAAGACTGCGTTGATGCCGCCAAAGGCGAAGGAATTCGACATAGCCGTATCGATGCGCCGCTCCTGTTTTTCGTTGGGCACCATGTTGATCGCACACTTGGGATCTTCTTCTTCCCAATTGATTGTTGGGGGAGCGGTGTTCTCCCGAATGGCGTTGAGGGCAATAATGAGCTCCAGCGCACCGGCAGCTCCCAGCGTGTGTCCATGAATTGGCTTTGTCGATGAAACCGGGATGCCGCCCGCCTTATCGCCAAACACCCGGGTCAGGGCTTCAGCCTCGGCGGGGTCATTGTAAAATGTTCCGGTGCCGTGGGCGTTGATGTAATCAATCTGATCTTTGGACACGCCCGCATCAGCCATCGCGATACGCATTGCACGTTCGGCGCCGCTTGGATTTGGGCGCAGCAAATCATCTGCATCGCTCGTTGTTCCGTAGCCGCACAACTCGGTCAAAGGTTCGGCGCCGCGAGCATTCGCTGATTCAAGCGTTTCAATGACCAATATGCCGGCCCCTTCGCCAAGGACCATACCGTTTCGGTTCTTTGAGAACGGACGGCAGGCGGTAGGGGTTAGGACCCGCATCAATTCCCATGATTTGAAACCGCTGGCGGTGAGGCACGCCTCACTACCGCCGACAATGGCGCGATCCGCCATCCCCGATTGAACCATTTGCAAGCCGGTTCCGATCGCCTGAGAGGCAGAGGAACAGGCGCTTGCAATGGCAAATGATGGGCCCCGACATTTGAATCTCATACTGATCTGCGAGGCGGCGGCGTTCGGCATCAATAGCGGGATGGCGAGCGGGTTGCCGCGATCTCTCGTCACAAAAAAAGTACGATTTCCATCTTCAATGGTTTCCGCGCCACCAATGCCGGTTCCAACGATGACGGCAGTGCGGTCACCCTGTTCTTCGTCAAGCGGTATCTTCGCCTGCGTCAGGGCTTCGTCAGCAGCTACAAGCGCGAACTGAGAGAACCGGTCGCAAGCCCTCACAACCCGTGAATCCAGGTGATCGGCCGCCACAAAGTCATTGAGCCTGGCTGCGATTTTCACGCGCTGAAAATCACCCAGCTCTTCAAACAGGTTCTCTTTGACCGCGCTTCGACCATCGCGGGCGGCGTTCCACAGCGTCGCAGCGCCCAAACCGAAAGCGCTTACACAGCCCATGCCTGTTACGACAACCCGACGCACGGGGTTGCTCATGCGTTTTCTGATTTGACGTGATCCATCAGCGTCTCAACAAGATCGCCGACTGTTTCAGCTTCGGCGATGTTTCCGTCGATGGGTATATAGGCGCCGAGCTCTTCTTCTATGCACATGAGAACAAGAACCATATCGGCAGAGTCTATTTCCAGGCTGTCCAGGCGTTTGTCCATGCCCAGATCGGCGCGTTCTACGGTTGTCTCGCGAACGACAATATCAATTATCTTGTCGATAATTTCTTGGTCAGCGCTTTGAGCTGTGCTGTCCATTTATAGAAATCCACCCTGTTATCCATACTCCTGCACCAACGGTAGTAATCTACCCGGTGACAAGGACCTTCAATTGCAGATGATGCTACACGTATTACGGCTTCAATTAAACCCCGACACAGGGGTGCAGCCTTACTGACGAGAACATGCAGGATGCAAATACTGTGGGTAAGGTGTTGCCGTCAACAATGTACTTTGCCCTGCCGGTGCAAATTAGGCTTCAGCTTGGCGCGGCGCAGCCTGCCCTGTCGCATGGATTGCCAAGGGAAAACCTAAGTATTTTGTTTTTCTGCAGTGCAAATGAAATGCTACATCGGGAAGCCATTTTGAAATACAGACCGGAAGCGGTCGGATCTAAGCAATATGAGCGGAACGGCGCTGGAACTACAGACGATGCAGGACAAGAGTGCAAAACCCGAAAAGCGTCTCGGGACGCTTTCAATGCTCATTATTTTTTGCTGCGTTGTGGTGCCCCTTTCTGCTCTGCCACTGATCATATGGGCTTTGCGGACCCTGGCAGTGAAAGTGAGCCTTCAGGAGACGTCCTCTTCCTCTCCTGCCACCATCAGTCGCGCCGCTAACGATGCGGATGTAACGTCCGTAATGATGGTGTTGGTGCCGGTGCTCTCGGTGCTTGCGCTGTTCGTTTGCTGCTGGGTGGCGGTGGCATACTGGCACACCGTAAACAGATATCTTGCCGCTGGAACTCGTGCCTTGCAGATTTGTCGGGTGACTGTGCCGGTAACCCTTGCCTTTCAGATTATTGCCATTGTGGGAATAAACGTTTCGACGTTGTTTACGCTCGCGAACAATACCTTCGTGCATCTCGCAGGCAGCGGTGTGTTCTTTGTGGTTCAGTCGCTTACCATCCTGATAAGTTGCAGTGCCTGCGCCTTTCTCGCCAGGAAGCGTGCGCAACTCCCTGTTGCGGATGATGGATCTCCTGCACTTCTGCTTCCCATGCAGCGACTGCGAGGCTGGTTCGGTTTCGTAATTTGTCTGGGCTCTCTGACCTATATGACATTGTTTTTCGTAAAAGATTTTTCCATGTCGATAAGCAGGCAAACGCTTGTAGATGTGTACACCAGCCTTGAGGTTGCCGTGGTTTTCTCGTTTCTACTGTACATGGTGTCATTCCTACCCGACCTGATATCCTTTGATCAGCGTCGGCGGTCACAGCGCAAGGCGTAGGCTGGGGCATTCGACGTGGAAACCAGTTTTCTGAAAGTGGGCACTAGTCTGCTGGCGCCAGGTCTTGTGCGGCGCCATCAATGCGTTGCCGCAGCTGTTTCAGAAACTGTTCTTGAGACAGATCCGGAGACATGGGTTCAAGAAACTCGATGACGATTGTGCCCGGATAGAGGCGCCAGTTGGATGTTGGCCAGAAGTATCCCGAATTGACCGCAACTGGAACGCAAGGCACCTTCAACTCTTTGTAGAGAACGGCAACTCCGGCCTTGTATGCGACCGCATCAGTGGGAGCGAGACGTGTGCCTTCGGGAAAAATAATGATCGAATCGCCTTCTGCGATGCGTTGCTTGCTGTTTTGAACCATCCTTGCAAGCGCTCTGGTATCACCCTGGCGTTCAACGGGCACGTGGCCGAGGCTGATCAATATCCAGCCCATGAGGAACTTGCGCAGCAGCTCACTCTTCATGATCACAACTGAGGGGGCAACGATCACCGACAGCAACAATGCATCACAGGCTGACTGGTGATTGGGAGCCAGCAGAACGGGTACATCCGGAAGCCGTTCCCGGCCCCTGACAACATAGTTCACACCACAGATGCTCCGCAGCAGTGCGAAGACTGTTTTCAACATCGAAAGAACGACCCTGCGGCCCGCACGTTTATGCACGAACACGATAAGGATCGCTGGGCCGTAAAGGGCAACGGTAAGCAATACGGCGGCGCGAAACAGCAGAGAGCGTGCCGTGATTGATACAGAAGAATGATGCAGGCTATCGCTCATTCCTAGACGGCTACCGCCCGGCTCAGCCCATTGGTTTTTGGCATAAACGAATTCCCAAATGTCCCCGGTCAGCAATCTAAGAAAAGGCTGGTCGTCAGTAGAGCTTTCACCGTGACGTTCCTGTGTCTTGCTTCATACAGTAGCGGCGTCCTATGTTCGAGCCTTGGATTGGCCAGTTTGACAAAACTTCTCGTCAATAAGGGACTGTAGCGCGCAGCGCGCGAGACCAAAGGTCAGAAAATATTTTTCATCGATCCTACAGCTTTCTGGTGTTCACGCGGCTCATGGTGTTCCTGGGCGGCAGTGTTTTGCTCGTCGTCGTCATTTTTCTGGCTGAAGAGACGGTCGGTGTCCTGCATCAAATCAGCTATGTGGACAGTCAGCTTGATCGCTTGCCGAAAATGCTGGTTTTGCGAATCCCCAAAATCCTCGACATTGCAATGCCTCTTGCCGTGCTGGTTGCAACCTATCGCGTCCTGCTGAACTTGAGAGAAGCACGGGAGCTTGTTGTTCTTGCA
>JAJFHB010000344.1 GCA_021775795.1 Hyphomicrobiales bacterium
CGCAACTCATGGCTCATCACGGCCAGAAACTCAGTCTTTGCGTTGTTCGCAGCGTCCGCCTCGTCGCGGGCATTGACGAGTTCTTCGGTTCGCTCTTTGACCCTTAGCTCAAGATTTGATCGGGCCGCCTCAAGTTCTTCCTCGTAGCGCTCCTGTCGTGCCTGCATGTCGTTGAACTGGCTGACGACGACACCCATTTCATCATCGGACGACCATTCAACCGGCTTGCGGTCAAGCTGCCGGCGCGCCCTGTGTATGGCATCGAGTAACCGCGAAAGCGGTGTTTCAATGGTGCGCCTGAACGCCACCCAGGCAGAGCAGGCTCCCGCAGTGAGCCACAACAAAACAATGAAAAAGTCGAGAGACAGGCGCTTCATGATGAGTTCGACAATGCGCTCATCGGTGGCGACCAGGTTGAGTTCACCAATGATCGATCTGTCGCTGCCGGTGTTATAGACAATGCTGCTTGTCGTCGCGATCGTATGGGCTGCATCGGCAGTGGTGATCGTTCCTGATCGCGCCAGCTCACGTCCGCCTTCATCATTGACAATAGCCATGACGAAATCGCTGTCTTTTAGGATCGCATGAAGGATGAGCTCCATGCGGTCAGATTCCAGATTCCAGACAGGCGCGCCTAGAATTTCTGACTGGATTTCCGAAACCTCGTCAACCTTCAATTCGAGTTCCTGAAGTGCTGTCGAATAGGCGAAATACTCCCAGGCCACGACCAGCAACACGGTCGGGACCAGCGCGAGACACAGATTGAATGCCAGGAACTTGAAGCGCAAAGAACGTTTGTTCGTGGTGCGCGGTTCTTCGTTCTCAGGCAGTGCCGGCACGCAGGCAGCCGGCAATGGCTCGCTGCTGTCGACCCCATCCATGGTTGCGCTTTGCCGGGTCATTGAGCGGTCGCGGCAGTGTCAATTTCTTCCGCTTCCAGATAACGGACAGCGAGGTCCTCAAGAGTTCCCTCTTCCCTCATCTCCTCAAGAATGGCGTTGAGATGCTCTATGACCTCATCTTCAACGGAGACATTGCAGGCAAGCCCCATGTGGGTTTCGCGAAAAGTGAAGAGCGGTTGAATATCAACGCCTGCCTGTCCCGCCAGGTAAGGCCCGAGATAATTGCCTGACGCCCACAGCTCAAAACGCCGTGCTTCAAGCTTGTTGGGGTTGATGTGGTCATGAGAGGCGAGATCGAGCGAGAATCCCTGCTGTTCCAGATAGATTGCAACGGCATCTCCCTTGTAGCCACCGACTGTATATGACAAGGCGTCTTCGAGTGAGTTGATCCGCAGGTTGCTGTCGGCACGGGCAAAAAACACCCAGTCGTTTCCAACAATGGGGCCGACCCATTTGAACAAAGGTAACCTTTCGTTCGTGATCGTCGTGGAGAAGACGCAGGTCTGCTCGTTTGCCAGGGCCATGTTGTAGGCGCGCTGCCAGGGCAGAAACTTGATGGAATAGCGAATGCGCGCTCGAACCATCAATTCACGCACAATGTCGGTCGAAATGCCGACAACGCGTTGTGTGCTTTCTTCCTGCATATTGAAGGGCGGGTAGTTTTCAGTTGTCAGCGTCAGCTGAACCCCATCCGCTGAGGCTGTATGCGGCAGTAATGCAAGCATGAACCCTGCAAATGCTACGATGGTACGCAGAGAATTTTTACACATGTTAAGTCACCCCGGTCATATATTTGCCACCAGGGATACAACCACAAACTATTGTATATTTTGCAAACTCTGTACTTGCTCTTTGTTAACCATGATGACCTGGAGTGAGCCCGAAACTAGGTATTCGAGGCGCCGTCCCACTCGCAATCAGGGTCGAGAGGATAGATCGGTCTCGACAGGTTTTTGAAGGGCAGGGTGTCAAACTCCTCACGGCAAACGCCGCGTCCGCCGGCCATGAGTATGTGTCGGGCAATGGGTTCGAACCCGGCGCGGAAGTGTTGTCGTGACTTCAACACCACGTATTTTTTGCTGGTGGGATCAATGCCGGCATGACTGAAATACTGTGGCGCATAAACGTCGCTGCGAGAGCCGCTGACGATCAGTTCCATGTCGCCCGTATCCAGGACGGCTGTGCCTTCAAGATTGACCGGAAAGCCGGCCATCATGTCACCTTCGAGGATAAATTGCCCATCGGTTATGGTTTTCACTTTTCCCGCCAGCCGCAAGGGCTCACCCTTGAGGCCGACTGCAGGGGAATCACTCTTGCCTCCGACGTTGAGTTCAATGTGGGCGCCGACTCCCGCAGCCTGCATCTGCGCCAGGGATTGCGGATCCCAGATGGGACCGACAGCAACATCTTGCAGGCCCTGCCGCACGATTTCACGCACCACGGTCATGTCGTCCATTTGCCCGCCCGCACCGGCGTTGTCTCCATAATCGGCAATGACCACCGGGCCCTCAGCCAGCTGTTTGGCATGTGCGATCGTCTCGGCAACGGGTTCACAGTGGAAAATGAAACCCTCTCGTTCCCGCCATGCTGTTGTGAGAATGGACGTGCATAAATCGTCAGCCGTCGCCCGGTCATCGCCACAAACCACCACTGCGCTCAGGCAGACGTGCGGAATGTCGGCAAGAGGGAATCCACCGAATACAGAAGCATTGAATACCTTTCCGTTTGCTTCTGCCGACATCGCCATCTCCATCGGCGTCTTCATTGGCTCGGAGCTTGGCGTTTGACGCAGCATGGCGCTGATGAGAGGCAACCGGTGCCAGATTGTTCTTGGCTTTGGACCACCATCAAGATGAGCCAGCAAAGTCCGCGCACAGCGTTCTCCGGTCTCATACATGTCGACGTGGGGGTAAGTGCAATACCCCGTAACCACGGAGGCATTTTGGACGATGTCGTCAGTCATGTTGGCGTGGAAGTCGAGCGCCACGCCGATGGGTACCTCCGAATCGACGGCGCGTATCCGTTTCAGCAGTTCGCCTTCGCCATCCTGGAAGGACTGAGTGACCATGGCGCCATGCAAATCGAGCAAAACCGCATCACAGCCACCGGCAACCGCTTCACAAATGGCATCAGCAATACGCGCGAACGCTTCGTCCTCCACCGCTCCACAGGGTTCCGCATAAGCAGCGATCGGTGCCACAATTTCAGCATTCCGGGCTTGTGCAATATCGATAAAGGCTCCAAGGGCCATGTCCATGCCTGCAAAGGTATCGATAATGATTTGGCCTTTTGGGGGTTCATCAAAGCCAATGGCACGCCCAAACGACTCATAGGATGCGGTAAGCGGGGAAAAGGTATTTGTTTCGTGCTGCATCATGGCGAT
>JAJFHB010000345.1 GCA_021775795.1 Hyphomicrobiales bacterium
ATGGTGAATTCACTCGGCGTTTGCGCCAGCCAGTGTTCGACCACTTCAGGCGGGAATTTCACCATGCCATCCCCATGGTCGACCGCGCAGCCGTTGGCTTCCAGAATGGGCCAGGCGTCTTCATGCAGAAATTTCAGGCCGACATTCTCGAGCAGGCGCAGGGAAGATTGATGCACCAGTTCTTCTTCGTCGGCACTCAGGATGTCGATGGGCTTGTAGGCGCGACGATGGTGTTCAAAGGTTTGTTGAACCGGAGCAACGGCCCGGGCGCGGCGGCGGTCTCGTCCTGTGGTGGCCATGGGCTTAGGAAACCTTGTTTGCGATGCCAACACCATGACGCCTGCCAGTCATCACCGCCAGACCAGAAATCTTGGGGCGGCATGAATGAAGTTACAGGGCAGAGATATTTAAATGTGAAATTTTCTTAACTGGAACGAGCTCCCGTCTCTCCCTATCTTGAGGGCCGCTCCGGGGTGGAGACAACGAAAGGATACTTCAGATGAAGAGACTTCTCCTTGCAGCAACGGCGGCTGTGGCGCTGACGGTTGCAACACCGGTCCTGGCAAATCATGGCCACGGCAATTCTTCAAACTCCCAGAACAACCAGGGCAATTCAGCATCCGGTTCTCAAGGGCAGAATGGTTCCTCTGGCGGACAGGGGCAGGCCATGAGCGCTGAAGAAGTCCGGGCGCTGCAGATCCGTCGCGAATGCGACATGTTTGCGTTCAGCTACTGGCGCTTTCATCCCGACTGGCAGCATTGCAGCCGCAACTAATTCCAGCTGGTGAATTGACCAGCAGACGTTTGCGCAGACAGTGAAATGCCGACACCCAAATGTTGTCAGAATCTGGCAGCAGTGTTGCTCTACTCTAATTGTCCAATAACGTGAAAGGGCACGGAGATGAGTGCGGTTGAACTTGCGGGTTACGGTGCGAAGTCAGGCACATTCGTGCCTGTGTGGACGCTGGAAATTCAGACTGTGGCATCAGACACTGACAGGATCCTTGATGCCATCATGGAGGTGCATCCCCTGAGCTATGGGCGTTATCAGCGAAATGCCAGCATTTCTGCTGTGGGCGCGGAGACAGCGCAACCTGAAGCCAACTCCACAACGCAAACGCATGTAGAGGGTTTTGAGCCGGGCTCGACCGAAACCTATCCGATGGTAGAGCTGAAGATATCGCTGGAGCGCGACGCTCTTGTTCTTGAGCGTGTAATGGACGCCATCTTGAACGTGCACCACTACGAAGAGCCGGTGATCTTCCTGCGTGAAGACTGGGCAAGTCGCGCTGCCTACAACCCGGACAGTAACAACCCAAACCGCTGGTGGAACTCGGGCCGTGGTCTGCCGGACCGGATAGTCTAGAGCCTGCCCTGATGCATGAGGAATTCTGAGCTGAGATGCTCGTTGGTCAGTTCGCCATGGGACGCGATGAAGATTGCCCGGCAGAACTCCGGTGCATGCTCCAGTGTCGTCCAGTCAGTGGCGTAATCTTCATGGCTTGGTTGATACTTTGGCAGATAGACATATGGAAAAATATCTAAGAGCGCATCGTACACATACCGCCTTGTGGGGCGACAGCCTCCAGTAGCAACCGCCTGCGTGGGTGAGTTCAGGTCCTCGTCAACCTGGACAACATCATTCAGCGGGTTCTTCATCACCACACTATCGACAAGAAGCAAACAACTTGATTTTTCTGCAGCCCATTGCAGGAGCCGCAAGGGCTCGGGCACGTGGTAGAGAATGCCATAGCAAAGGACGATATCGTGTTTGCCAACTTCGATCTTCTCCGGTTGGCTAAGATCGCTTTGCTGAATCCGCAAATTGCCGGGGTGTCCCACCTCACGGCCGTCATGCCCCAGATTTGTTTGCATGGCTGCGACATTTCCAGGTCGACCTTCAATTGCTGTGACCGTGCAATCGAGATCTAGAAAATGGTGTGCGAGATCGCCGATGCCAGCACCGAGGTCCAAAACTGAGCGTCCACGAATATCCAGCCGAAGTCGGTCGAGATGTTCCATTCGTGCAGCATTGAGGCGCCTGAAGTTGTCCGTTCTAAACCGTTTGAACGGCTCAGCGGCGGAACGCTGTACAACGGCAATCTGTTGTGGCGTTAGCTTTCGAAGCAGTTTGCTGAGCATCCGATTGTGAACCTGTGACGCGCCTGAGAGCCGTTCAACTTACGTCTACAGCAAGAACACACAATGTGTTGTTGAATTGTTTCAGGCGACAGCGTTCGAGGGTCGGATTGATCGACGTTCATCAGAAATCTGGCGTGCAAACAAAAAAACCGCCGATCTTGCGATCGACGGCTTTTCTAAACCAGGATGATGGTTTCTGGAATTATTCCGGCAGTTCGATGTCCACGACATTCAAGGTGCCGAGGTCGGCGCCGTCGAAGTCTGAACCCTGAAGGTCCGTGCCGTTGGGGCCGGGGCCACCCGGTCCACCCGGTCCGCCGGGTCCACCCGGGCCACCGCCTGGGAAGAAGCCGCCGCCGCCACCGATGGGGCAGCCCCATCCGGCGAGAAGAAGGCTGGCGCCTGCTGTCTGGCGATCAGTCGTCTGTTCTTTTTCAGCAGCACTTGCGCCTGTGGCCGCGATGCCGAGTGAAACTACTGCTACTGCTGCAGCCATTGTGATTTTCTTGAACATTGTTTTCTCCTTGGTGTGTTTGTTACACCTAATTTGGGGAGGCGATCCGTGTACCCCGTGATGCGGATCACAATGCTCGAATTTTTTCGAAGAATGTTACGCCCGACAGTTTTACCAGGAACGGCAGAGCGAGGTTTGCGTGTGCTCGAAGTCGCCATCATCATAGTTGATGCTTAAGCCGACGGAGCCGCTCATGTTTGAAATGTGGCCAGGGTACCAGACGCCACCGGCTCTCCAATTGCACTCAACCCGCGTGCCGATGCCCCAGTCATAGGGTTTCACCAGATTGATGTGGAGAGTTTCGACGTCCCCGTCATCATACTGGACCGTCACCTGAGCACCCTTTTGGCTCATGACCACACCGGGATAAAAGTAGGGACCTGCCTGCCACTTGCCCAAAACCCACTCGCCATTCTGGTAGGCGGCGGCCGGTGATAGTGTCATCAGCACAATCGCGAGACCGAACAGAAACTTCCGCATTCTATCAAATCCTTGCTGGTTTTGTGCCTTCAGAACGACCGTGCTTCTCGTCAATGATCGGGCAGGCACCGGGAACAGGCTTCAATTTGCAAATTTTCAGCAAACAGCGCAAGTGGCGGGCGAGGAAAGATCAGTGCATGATTGCAAATGGCGGCCGCAACGCCTGCTTGACCCGCACCAGATGAAAAACTAGTTTGCGCCCGATCATCTTCAACCGAGTCTGGCCTGAACCAAAATGTCCTCCACCGCGTCCGCAGACACGGGCGATGTCCTGTCGCCCAAACGTTCTTTTCAGGGCCTGATCCTCGCGTTGCAGCGCTATTGGGCGGAATATGGCTGCGTTATCGTTCAGCCATACGACATGGAAGT
>JAJFHB010000346.1 GCA_021775795.1 Hyphomicrobiales bacterium
AAGCCCGATAAGGCACTGGCGGAAAAGTTTCTACGCGGCCAGGGGGCAGACATTGACCAGAGCAGTGTTCCTCCGACGTACATGATTTTTCTCAGGGGCGAACAACGCGGGGCAGATCTCTTCGGCGATCTTGATATTCCACGGCAAAAGGCGTTGCACGGCGGTCAGAGATACGAATGGTTTGAACCAATCAGCTGGGACGACGAACTGACTGTCACGGTCACCGTGGAGAGCATTGCTGAGAAAGAGGGACGAAACGGAAAGATCTGGTTCGCGAATGTTGCCTTCGATTATGCAAAGACTGACGGAACCCGGGTGCTGCGTGAGATCACACGCCTGATAGAACGGGAGTAATGGCTTTGACCTATTCGATCGGGGATGTGGTGGTCGACGCGACGCTGCCGGGGAAAAACGGATCGCAGCTTGCAGATTTCTCGGCCGGGACGGAAGACCCAAATCCAATACATCTGGACGAAGAGTTTGCGAAATCTGCGGGCTTCAAGACTGTTCTTCAACAGGGTCCGATGACCACCGCGCATTTTTCAAGATTGCTGGCGCAGGAGGTCGGTCAGGATCAACTGAGATGGCTGGATGTGACGTTTACGGCACCGGTTTTTGCAGGTGAAGAGCTGCAGATTCGGGCGGAAGTATCCGAAATCGACGGAGCACTGGTTGTCTGCAAGCTGAGCGCCACAAAGAGCGATGGAACGCTGACAGCGACGGCAGATGCAGCTTTTGAGGTGGCCTCGTGAGTTCTGCTCACAATCCAGTCATTGTTGCGGGTGGAGCCGTCGGCAAATTTGGTCGATTTACAGACCAGGGCATTGCAGAGATTACCGCTCCGGTGCTGGCAGCAACCCTGCAACATGCCGGTGTCGATGCAAGCAGGATACAGGTCGGGTTTGTCGGAAATGCCTTTGGGGGCACACTTCACGGTCAGGAATCCGTGCTCGGGCAGATCTTGCTCAAAACCGTCGATATCGACGGCGTGCCGATACACACAATAAAGAATGCCTGTTCGAGCGGGTCTGATGCCGTTCATCTTGCCTGGTCCGCGGTCGCTTTCGGCCAGGTTGACTGTGCTCTTGCACTTGGCGCGGAAAAACTAACAGCCGAAGACAGGAGTGCAACGTTCAAGGCTTTGGCGACAGCAACGGATCGCGTTCCCACAGCTCCGGGGCGCTCCGTGTTCATGGATGTAAATGCAGAACGGGCGCAGCGCTACATGACGGCCTATGGCGCCACTGCCCGGCACTTTGCCATGTGTGCCGCGAAAAACCGGAACCATGCATCAATGAATGAACGTGCATCAGTTCAGGAGCGCTTGAGTGTTGAAGAAGTCCTGGAAGACAAGGTGGTGATCGAACCGCTTACCCGATCCATGTGCGGGGGTATTTGCGACGGGGCAGCAGCAGTGGTGCTTGTGTCCGCAAAACTCGCCTCCAAACTTGGTCTTTCCGGGCCGCGCATCGTTGCCTCCGCAGTTGCTACCGGCGTCAACAATCCGAGCTGCGAAAATGCAACTTCCCGCGCCGGTGCTCTCGCGTATGAACAGGCAAACATCGGGCCCGAAGAAATCGATGTTGCCGAAGTACACGACCCGACGTCGCCCCAGGAACTGTTCGATATCGAAGATCTGCAGTTGGCTAAGAGAGGCGGGGCCATCGCACTTTTAGAGGAGGGGCAAACCTCGCTTGGTGGGCGCCTTCCAGTCAACACTTCTGGTGGCCTCACAGCGCGGGGTCATCCCGTAGGTGCGACAGGCGTTGCGCAAATACTGGAAATCGCCGAGCAGCTCAACGGGCAGGCAGGACGCCGACAGGTTGACGGCGCGAAAATCGGGCTGGCGCAAATGGCAGGTGGATTGCTTGGCGATGACTCTGCAATCGCAACCGTTCATATTCTGGAGCGATAGGAAAAGGGAATGGCTGCACAACGCGCCTATCAGATACCTGAAAAGTACGATCTCTGGATCGGCAACGAATGGGTGCCGTCACATTCGAACGACGTGCTTGAAAACCGCTCGCCCTTAACAGGTGAAGTGTTGGGCACGGTTCCTGATGCCAATGAGCAGGACATCACGCTTGCGGTACAGTCGGCGGAGGCGGCGTGGCGGGGATGGTCGGATCTGGGAGCACGGAAGCGCGCCAATCTGCTGCTGAAAGTGGCGGATCGGCTGGTTGAGGACGCGGAGCGTTTTGCGTGGCTGGAAACATCAGACACCGGCAAGCCCTGGCGTGAGAGCATTGCCAATGTGCATACGGCAGCTGACCGCCTGAGATACTTTGCCGGCGTTTCACGTGCTTTCGAAGGCAGTACGCTGCCCGTGTCGAAAAACATACTCAGTATGCACCTGCGCGAGCCTTTGGGTGTTGTCGGCATCATGGGTGCCTGGAATTTTCCGCTTAACATGTTCGCGGGCAAGATCGCCCCCGCCCTGGCGGCTGGAAATTCGGTGGTCTACAAATCACCGGAACCGACCCCGATTACAACATTTGAGCTTGCCCGGCTGATGGGCGAAATCCTGCCGCCGGGCGTGGTCAACGTGGTGACCGGTGTTGGTGAGCGTGCCGGTGCATCACTGGTTGCCCATCCCGATGTTCGCAAGATTTCTCTCACTGGTTCAGTGGAAACCGGCCCCATTGTTATGGCGAGTGCTGCACGAACAACGAAGCGGATCACGCTCGAACTGGGCGGAAAGAATGCTCAGATCGTTTACGCGGATGCGGATCTGAAAGCGGCAGCGCAGGGTGTTATGCTGGGGGCCTTCATGAATCAGGGCCAGGTCTGCACCTCAGGCTCGCGCATCTTTGCGCACCGGTCCGTTGCTGAAGAGCTGCAGGCGAGAGTCATCGAAATGATCCCCAAACTCCGTGTTGGCGATCCTTTCGATCCGGACACGCAAATGGGCTCAATGGTTTACCGCGAGCACCTGGAAAGTGTCATGCGCTACATCGAACTTGGCAAGGCCGAGGGCGGCACCATTCTTACCGGTGGCAAGCGTCTCGAAGTTGATGGTTATCCGAACGGATTGTTTGTGGAGCCGACGTTGTTCTCCGGTGTTCACGACGACATGACTGTCGCATGCCAGGAAATTTTTGGGCCGGTCGCCACGGTGCACGTCTTTGATGAAGAAGACGAGGTCATCGCACGCGCCAACCTGCTTGATTACGGTCTGGCGGCTGGTATTTGGTCGCAGGACCTGGGACGGGCCCATCGCACCGCCCAGGCGGTGCAGGCGGGGCGGGTGTGGATCAACTGCTATAACCTGTTTCCATCGGGTGCGGGGTTCGGCGGCACAAAGGCAAGCGGTTTTGGACGAGAAGATGCGTTCGAAACCTTGCTGGAATTCACTCAAACTAAGAACGTGATCATGGATTTTGCGGCTGAGCGACGAAGCTTTTACGACTGAGAGTTCGCAACAGGTTGCAGGAAAGGGAGACGATCGTGTCCGAAACATATGGCGAAGAACACATTGGTAATGTCACAGCGGATGCTTTCTGGAACGTGGACGAAGAGTTCCGGGATCTGCAGTTGAAACTGCTCAGCATCCATGTTGTCAGCGAAGAATTTGGGGCGGACTGTTTCGAAGTCTCCATACTGCGGGCGCCGGATGCGGTTATGAAAATGCGCATGGCAAAAACGGTGATGGAGGAATATGGCCACCATCTTCGTTTTCGCGGCCTGTTTGAAGAACTGGATGTGGATTGGGTCGCCTACACTGAAGGCAAACCTCATCTGAGCACGTTTGACACGCCCATCGAAAGCTGGGCGGATCAGATGGTATTCTTGGCATTGATTGACCGGGCGGCAGCGCATCAGTTCAGGCAGTTCGTGAAGTCACCCTATGAGCCGTTCCGCAAAGTCTGCCAGGACACGCTGAATGAGGAATACGGCCATGTGGGACTTGGCATGGATGGCGTAAAGCAGTTGCTCAAGGCCGAAGAGGGCAGAGCAGAAGTCGAAGCGATAGTTGAAAAATGGCTGAAAGTCGGACTTGCGTCATTCGGGTCCGATGAATCGCGAACGAATGAGCGTTTTCGTCAGTGGGGATTTAAAACCAGCACGAACAAGGACATGAAGCTCGCCTGGTATCAGCAGGTGCACGCCTTCATCACCCGGGATTGGGGCATCGATGTGCCTGAGGATATGTATGCACTGGCCGAAACAAATCCCGCCGATGGCGCTGCGGTTTCGCACTAGCAGCAGAGGGGATGAGCGACAACTTCACAATCAGGCTTGAGGGCCGCGAAGAAACCGTAGACGCGATACCTGGCCAATCAGTTCTCGATGCCTGCCTCGCAGCGGGCGTTCTCATGCCCTACAACTGCCGCTCGGGTGAATGCGCTGAATGCCGGGCAGAGCTTCTGCGCGGTGATGTGGAAGAAGGTCCCGGCGCTGACCCTGCTGTCTTCGATGATGGCGATCGTGCGAAGGGGAGAATTCTAACCTGTCTTTGCACTCCGAAGAGCGACGTCACGATCAAACTCGATCTCCGCGATGGTATTGCAGCGCCAAAAATAGAACGCCTCTATGCCCATGTGGAGCGTGTCGAGAAAGTCAGTGCATCCGTGATGCAGATCGAACTCGAAACTGCAAAGCCGATGGAGTACCGGGCGGGCCAGTACTTTGAATGGGTGTTGCCCGATATCGCCCCGAACCGGAACTTTTCCGCCGCTGTTTCGCCGGGAAGCGAGCGAACAGTGTTCGACGTCCGCCTCTATCCCGGCGGCAGGGTAAGTGACTATGTACAAACTCAACTCTTTGCAGGGGACGCGATTGAAATTGTGGGGCCATACGGTCATTTCGGCTTTACGGAGAACGCTCACAGGTCAGCCGTTTGTATCGTAGGCAGCACCGGCCTTGCGCCGCTCAAGGCGATGATTGAGCAAGAATTTGCGCTGAACACTGGTCGGCAGATTCTGTTGTTTGTTGGAGCACGAACACAACAGGATATGTACGACGCGCATCTGCTCCAGCAGTGGGCGGAAAGCTACCCTGATTTTGACGTTCACTTTGCGCTTTCAGAAGAACCTGAAAGCAGCAACTGGGAGGGTCAGCGCTGTCTTGTAACGGAGGCTGTAGGAAACATGCTCTTCGATGGCTTTGGCATGGAGGCGTATGTCTGCGGGCCGCCACCGATGATCGATGCCGCGGTTTCCGTTCTTTCAGATATCGGCATTGACGATGAAGATGTTCATGTCGACCGGTTCAGCCCGGCAAAATCA
>JAJFHB010000347.1 GCA_021775795.1 Hyphomicrobiales bacterium
TTCTGGTTCCATAACTAAAGTCTCCCCTAAGTGGATTGAATTGAAAGTGTGATTAGTGATGCATGTTCAATGCATCATTGAGATAGATGCATGTGAGGACGGCGAACACATATGCCTGCAGGAAAGCCACCAGAAACTCAAGACCGGTGAACGCTACCATGAAAGCAAGTGGCAGCCAGCCGCCAAGGATACCCAGGCCGACAACAAAGCCGGCAAACACTTTCAGCATCGTGTGGCCCGCCATCATGTTGGCGAACAACCGGACTGAAAGGCTGACGGGGCGTGTCAGATACGAAATCACCTCGATCACCACGAGCAGTGGCAGCATTACTGCTGGCACGCCTGACGGAACGAAGAATTTCAGGAAGCCGATGCCGTGTTTCATAAAGCCGAGCACAGTGACGCCGATAAACACGGAAATAGCGAGGGCAAACGTCACGATGATGTGGCTCGTAACGGTGAATGAATAGGGCACCATTCCAAGCATGTTGCAGGCTAAAATAAAGAGAAACAAAGTGAATATGAACGGGAAGAAGGGACGGCCTTTTTCACCGATCACATCACGCATGAGGCCGGAGATGAACTCGTAAGCCAACTCGCCAATGGACTGCAGACGCCCGGGAACCATCTTGTTGGATCCAAGCAGCAGCACAAGTGATACCACGGCGGCGGCGATCACCATCCACAGGCTGGCATTCGTGAAGGAAACGTCGAGATTACCCAGCTTGATCTCGATCAGCGGGATCACTTCGAACTGATGCATCGGATCGACGCCTAGCGCGCCACCCGCTGCTTCACCATGTCCGGTGTCCTGTCCGGTTTCTGATGCCACTTTCAGCCTCGTCTGTCTGATGCAGGCAAAAATGAGCCTGCGACGTTACCCGTCTATTCCCCGTTATCCAGTGCAGCGGCCTGGCGCTTGGCCTCTTCGGCAGTTGCCGCACGAACAACATTCAAAATTCCTGCAGCAACCCCAAGGGGCGTGAGGATCAACAAAAACCAGGGGCTTGTTTCGAGCCACCAGTCGAGGCCAAAGCCCGCACCAAAGCCAACAGCTACAGCACAGACCAGATCAATCGCGATTCGGAAACCAAATCCGAGCGCCGATCCTCGACTTGTCGGTTGTTGTTCCCCTTCCAGCTGCGGTTTACGTGCCCGTTTGAGGCGCTTCTCAAGCTCTGCCAAATCGGGCGGCGTATCTTTGTCGCGCCCATTTTGCATCGAAGCAACTCCAAACCAGCGAGCATCCCCAATTATGCAGGGTTTGTCCCTAAAACACACCCTAGAAATCGCGCGCACAATAGGGCGCGGGCATAGGGGTGTCAAGGCGCTGTAATCATGCCTAAGCTATTGTATTGGAAAGATAAATACTGTTTCGCTGTCGATGCGGCAATTGGTCGTGCGGTTCACCCGGTGATTCTGTCGCGGCGCCGACCCGATAATCCCCGGGCTGCACCCGCACAATATCGCAGGAGCCGAGGGTCAAAGACCGGCTGATTCCTAGCTTGCCTCGCGGAAACTCTCTGCAGTCTCAAGGTCGACCGACACCAGTTGGCTCACTCCTTTTTCCGACATGGTGACACCAAACAGCCGGTTCATACGTGACATGGTGAGCGCATGGTGGGTGATGATCAAAAAGCGCGTATCGGTCATTTTAAGCATCTCGTCGAGCATGTTGCAGAAGCGCTCAACGTTGGCATCGTCCAGCGGCGCATCACACTCATCGAGCACACAGATCGGCGAGGGATTTGTAAGGAACACCGCGAAGATCAACGCCATTGCCGTCAAAGCCTGTTCGCCGCCTGAAAGGAGCGACAGCACCTGTGTGCGTTTGCCCGGAGGCCGCGCTACGATTTCCAGGCCGGCCTCAAGCGGGTCGTCGCTTTCAACAAATTCAAGTTCCGCCTTGCCGCCGCCAAACAAGGTGGTGAAAAGCGTTTCGAAGGTGGCATTCACTTTATCAAAGGCGGCTACGAGCCGTTCGCGGCCTTCCGTGTTGAGGCTGGAGATGCCCTGACGCAAGCGATGTATTGCCTTCACCAGGTCCTCGCGTTCTGAGACCAGCGTGTCGAGTTGCTCTGCAATCTCGACGGATTCTTCTTCAGCGCGAAGATTGACGCCGCCGAGACGTTCCCGCTCTGCCCGAAGCCGCACCAGCCGCTGCTCGACCGCATCGCGCTCAGGCAATTCGGCACCTTCCTTCAACTGTGCCAGTTCCAGAGCCTTGTCAGGTGTGGTCTGGAGCCGTTCTTCTATCCGGTGCGTTGCATCGCTGGCGCGCTCGCGCGCAGCCGAGAGCCGTTCTTCAATTCGCGCATGGCCCTCGCGGCACTCTGCTGCTGCTGCTTCGGCGCGTTTGGCAAGTGTCTGGCATTCGCTGAGTGCCTGTTCGCTTTTCGCCAAAGCGTCCGCAGCCTCATTGCGTTCCTTTTCTGCTGCACCAAGCGCGCTGAAAAGTTTCTCTCGGCGCTCCTGCCAATGCTGGGGCAGATCGGCCATTTCTTCCAAAGCAACCGTTGCCTCCTTGAGGCGGGTCTCGAGTGAAGTAATCTGTTCATGTGCTTTTGACGAGCGTTCACTCCAGGCCTGCCGCTCCTGGGTGATTGCCGTCAGGCGCCGGGCGCGGACTTC
>JAJFHB010000348.1 GCA_021775795.1 Hyphomicrobiales bacterium
CCGTTGCCTCATTCGCCGCGTATGCCGCAGAAATTAATCCAAATTGTCGCGAATGAGTGACGCCGCCTCGATGCGGGCACTTCAGCGGGTCAAATCACGCTCAAAATGATCTGGAATTTCAGCTCGCAGAATGGCGCTGGAGAAACGCCTGCACATAGGGCGCAACGATGTCGGAGCTTTCCAGCAGGATCGAATGTTTCAATCCTTCGAGGATAACCAGTTCAGAACTGGGCAATGCCTCATCAATGAGCCGGTTGAGGCGTGGATTACAGCCCCCGTCGAGCTCTCCGGTAAGTACCAGACAAGGGGCTGAGATTTCATGCAGCCACGGCATCATTTCTGTTTGCGCGTAGATGTCGAAAACACTCAGGAAGACATCCTCCGGCGTATCGGTCACCTGCTTGAGGCGCGCCGTGATGGCTTCAGGATGTGCGGCAATGAAATCATCCGTGAACCAGCGATCAACGAAGGTCGCAAGAGTGGCCGCAACACCGTTTTTGCTCATGGCGTCTCGCACCGCATTCAGCTTGCCGCGGTCTTCTTCAGTGCGTCCAGCCGCCGTGCTCAAAAGGCCGACAGAGAGGACACGGTCGGGATGGGCACGTGCATAGGCCGGCCCGATCATCCCGCCAAGAGAGTGGCCAATCACATGCGCCTGCTCGATGCCAAGGCTCACCCGCAGCGCTTCAAGATCCTCAACCAGTTCATCGAGTGTGTAGGGTGTCATCGCCAGCGGACTGTCACCATGGCCGCGCAGGTCATAGGCAATGCAGGTGAAGTCTTCCTTCAGATGTTCGCTGAGAGCTGCCCAGGTGCTGCGCCGGGAGCCGATACCATGCACCATGAAAAGTGCAGGGCCAGTCCCGGATACCGTCGTGACACAATCAACAGCAGTCATGTTTTGACACCTTTTCAGGCCGTTTGCAGTTTTGTTCGGGCAGAGGCTGTTTTGGTAAAATGCGGCATGACTTCTTCGGCGAAGCGCTGCATGCCCTCCAAAATCTCACCCTGCGGCGATCCCAGGTTCATGTTCATGATCGTTTCATCAACGCCCGCCTCGGCATAGACCGAAAGCTTGTCAATCAGCTCTTGCGGCGTTCCGATTAGCAGGTTTTCCATCAGTTCATCTACCGATAAATGTGGCTCGATGGGTCGGATCGCGCCGTTCTCCACAATACCGGGGCCATTGACGTAGACATTGTCAAAGCGTTGATAATAACCATAGGCAAGCTCGGCCTTTTGCCGCTTTTCGGCCTCGTTTGAAACAACGAAACCGGGCCTCAGCAAAGACAAGGTGAGATGGCTGCCGGCAGCGCCGAGCTCATCACGCCCGCGCGTAAACGCATTCACCTGCTCGAGCATGTGCTCCCGCGTGCCCTGCAGCGGCGTTGTCTGAATGTGAAAACCCCGCCGGGTGCAATGATAAATTGCCTCAGGCACCATAACCGCCATCATCATCTGTATGGGGCGTTCGGGCCTCGGCATCACCGTCAAAGCTTCAAAATTATAGTACTTGCCTTGCCAGGACACTTCTTCGCGGGTGAGCAGAGCCTGCAGGACATTGAGAGATTCATCAAACTTCTCGCGGGTATCATCTATCGCCACTCCGAGCCGTTCCATCTCGTATGGAAAGGCGCCTCGCCCGACACCGAGAATGAGCCGTCCCTCGGTGAGAATGTCTGCCATCACCAGTTCGCCGGCATAAACACGCATGTCATGGACAGGCAGGACGGCAATCGACGTGGCGATTTTGACGTTCCTGGTTTCCGCTGCAATCTTTACCGCCATCATTAGCGGCGCAGGTGTGATCAGGATGTTTATGAGGTGATGTTCCGGCACCGAGACCGAGGCGTAACCCAGATTATCTGCAAGTTTTGCCTGGGCAATCATGTCCCCGTAAAGACGGGCGCCGCCGTAGGATGTATCGGGATAATAGGAAGACAGGAAGTGATTGAATTCCATGGCCGTCGATCCGTTGTTCAGTTCGCGGGACTGCTTCTGACCCAAACGATGCCATAGGATACAATAAGTAGAAAACGAATTATTTCAGTCATAATATTCGAGTTATTCGAACTTCCTGAGAGCCGCAGCCATGAACCTCGCAACCGTGCATACATTCCTGATGATCCTGGAGACCGGCAATCTCAACCGGGCTGCAGAGCGTTTGAACGTCACTCAATCCACAGTTACAGCGCGCCTCAACACCCTCGAGCAAGAGCTTGGCCAACCGCTTTTCACGCGCCGCAAATCAGGCGCAGAACTGACTTCCGCCGGTTTCAAGTTCCAGCGCTACGCCGAGCTCATGACCGACCTTTGGCGGCAGGCGCAGCAGGAAACATCCCTGCCCTCCGAGGTGGACGCCGTCTGCAACCTGGGTTGCAGCTATGATCTCTGGCCAAGCCATGGCCGCAGGCTTTTTGACAGTATACGTGCGACAGCTCCCTCTATCGCGTTGTCTGCCTGGCCGGGAGAACAGGCCAGCATTGAGCGCTGGCTTTCGAGCGGTCTTATAGATGCAGCTCTTTGCCATTCTCCCGCCTTGAGGGAAAACTGGACAGCTCATCGCATTTACGAAGAACCGTTGCTTCTTGTCTCAACGGAGCCGCGCGCCCTCATGCGTTGGGATCCTCTCTATGTTTATGTGGATATGGGTGAGGAGTTCCGCCGGGCCCATGCAACAGCCTACCCGGACGGTGACACGCCCACGACCATCTTCGGCTCAGCACTTTGGGGACTTGAACACATCCTCGACCGTGGTGGTTCAGCCTACCTGCCCGAAAGCCTGGTGCATGGCCGCATCAAGGACGGCAGTTTGCACCTGGTACCATCCGCTCCGATCTTCCATCGCACCTGCTTTCTTGTGGTCAATTCCACTGTTGCAGGATCCTGGCCCTGGCTTGAAGACGTGCTGTCGAGAATGCAGCTTCAGCACTAAGTGTTTTGCCGGGATGCTCGTCCCTCACGCCATGCCAGCACGAGAGCCCCAGCAACAATCAGTGCCGCACCAAGCCAGCTGGTCCAGGCCGGCAGTTCGCCAAAAAACGCAAAGTCATAAGCGGCTGCGAACACGAGGGTGGCGTAGAAGAAAGGCATGGCAAAGCTGGCTTCCGCACGGTGCATCGCCATCAAGAACAGCATCTGCGCGCAAACCATGGTACCGCCCAGAATTGCCATAACGCCCCATTGCAGTGGGCTTGGCTGCGTCCACACAAATGAAGCGGCGCAAAAAGCAACAAGAGCACCGGCTGCATTGTTGAGGATGAGAATGCGCAATGCCGGCTCGCTTCGCGACAGTCGTTTCACGAGGATGGCTTCCAGGCCCATGAAAAAAGCCGCACACAGGGCAACGAGTGCAATCGGGCGGAACGCTTCTGTTCCAGGCTGGATGAGAACGAGCGCACCTATCAGGGCAATGCCCGCAGCTCCCCAGCGCCACGGCCCCACCCTTTCGCCCAGTATTGGTATCGCCAGAACCATGGCCACAAGCGGATTAAGGAAACTGATCGCTGTTGCATCTGCCAGCGGTAAATAGGTGGCGGCAGTGAACAGGCAGCTCACACCCGCCCAGCCCACCAGCGAGCGGCCAAGGTGAAGCGCCCACGGTGCACCGCTGAACGACGGCATACGCCAAAGCGCAAACGGTAAAAGACAGGCAAACCCGAAGGCATACCTCCCAAAAGAGATTTGCAGGGGGTGAAGTTCCTCCGCACCAAGCCCGCGGCCCAGGCCTTTCGCCATCAAGGTGGTGCCCGCGATCAGCGCGCACGCGGCAATCATCAACATGGCGCTGGCAAGAGCATTCTGTGCGGGCTTTTCGCCCGGTGCGGATCCGGCAGTGGACACGATGGAGCCGGTCAGGCGGCCGGGTCGTAACCAAGACTGAAACCGATCCCATCCAGGTCATCAAAAAGCGCTGCCCGTGCGGCCTCATCCAATGCCATGAGCGGCGGCCGCACCTGTGCCCAGCCGGCATCACCGGAGGCGCGTGAGACAACGGCTTTCAAGGCCGGAATCATATCGTAGCGCTGCATCGTCTGACGCACACGGTTGAGCTCTTCCTGTTGCGCATCCGCGCCGTCTTCCTGCCAGCCCCGATAGAGGGCATCAATGCCGGCGGGATGGACATTCGCAATCGCTGATATGCAACCCACACCACCGTTGCGCATGTTTGCCAGAAGGAAGGCTTCACTGCCCACAAACACGCGAAAACCCGGAAACGCTTCCAGCATCGCCAGAGAGTTTGACCAGTCACCGGAGCTGTCTTTCACACCGCGTACCGTATCAGGATAATCCTTGAGCAACCGCTCGATCACGGCAAGCGGGATGGGAACCTGGGCAATGGGGGGGATATGGTAGAGGTAAATATTGAGGCTCGCATCGCCAACCCGCTCAATCACTTCGGCGAAAGCTGCATAGAGACCATCATCACTGATGCCCTTGTAGTAAAAGGGCGGCAGCATCAAGACACCACCGCAGCCAAGTTCAGCGGCCTTCGACGACAGGCGAACCGTATCAGGAATGGCACAGCAGCCAGTGCCGGGCATCATTCTGCCGGCATCAATGCCCGCATCTGTGAGGCGTTCCAGCAGATCGATCCGTTCGTCTACGGACAATGAATTGGCTTCTGAATTTGTGCCGAAGACCGCAAGCCCGCAATTCTGCGTCAGCAACCAGCGGGAAAAGGCGATGAGGCGATCATGATCCGGTGTCAGATCGTCCCGGAAAGGCGTTACGACGGGGGCAAAAACGCCTGACATTTCGGCAGCACTCATGATGCGAACCTCGCTGATGGGGGTTTTGGTCTGGAGTGCTTCAGATAGGACGTCGAGCCAGGCTTGGCCAGCAACAAATGGTCACCGCTCCCCGAATTTGCTTATCTCCGGCGCGCTCAGCGATCAGAAGCTGTCAGGCGCTGGACCACCGTGGACGAGGCCGCGGAGGTACCACTCATTCAGATGATAGGTGAATACCAGCTTCAGGCTGCTCCACGATTGGGCGCTTTGGCGTTCCTGATAGGCAGGAAATCTGTACTCAACAATGATTGCATCGTC
>JAJFHB010000349.1 GCA_021775795.1 Hyphomicrobiales bacterium
TTCTGCCCATCTCGTTTGAGTATGCAGGCTGAACCCGTCTATCTGGAGGCTTAGGCTCCGAACAGAATGGTGCGCATGGAAATTGCACCATACTCCATATCTTCGCAGGCAAAGCTGACATCATCACTGCTATCACTCGCAGCCAGCGCGTAGAGCAATGGTAGATAATGTTCAGGCGTTGGCACGGCCATCTGCGCAGCCGGTCCCAGCGAGTGATAGTCCCACAGGGGCGCATGATTGCGGTCGAGGACGAGGTCTCTAACGGTTGCATCGAACTCTAATGCCCAATCGGTATTTTGCATGTCACCGCTCTGGCGTTCAGGACTGAACGCATGGCGCAGGTTGTGCACAATGTTGCCGCTGCCGACAATGAGTACGCCCTCTTTGCGCAAGCGCTTCAGTTCAAGGCCAAGCTCATAGTGCCGGCGCGGTGCTGCGTTCCTGTCCAGAGAAAGTTGAAACACCGGTATGTCGGCTAAAGGAAACATCGGTTTCAGGATGCACCAGGTGCCATGATCGAGACCCCAGTCAAAATCCAGCTCAGGCTTGAACGCCTGTGTTGATGCAGCCAGCTCTCTCGCCAGGGCGGGCGCTCCAGGAGATGGATAGTCCTGCGCATACATCTCGTCTGAAAAACCATAGAAATCATGGATTGTTCTGGGTTTTTCCATGGCAGTAACCTGCACTCCATCGGTTTCCCAATGGGCAGAGATGCACAGAACAGCCTTTGGCCTTGGAAGCCTTGACCCGATCCGGCCCCAGGTATCGAAGAAGCGGTTTTCACCCAGCACAAGACGCGGATCGCCATGGCCAATGAACAGCACCGGCATTTTCGCCGGCTGTGAGATCTCGTCGTGGACGTTCGTGTTCACTGATACGCCTTACGCGGCGCCATGTGACCACGCCCAATAGAGTTCGCGGCACTTGGAATAAATCGGCCCGGGTTGAAAGTCGCGATTTTCCAGTTTGGTGATTGGCAGCACTTTGCCGAAGTTGCCTGTGGAAAACACTTCATCAGCTTCCATGAAGTCCGCGAAAGACACGGTTCGCTCATGCACCTCGATACCGGCATCGCGCAAGAGTTTGATGCATCTTTGGCGCGTTATACCGTTCAGGAAACAGCCGTTTGGCACCGGCGTGTGGACGGCCCCATCAGACGCAAACAATATATTCGCCGTTGCCAGTTCGGCAACGTTGGAGAGCGGGTCAAGCATCACCGCATTCTCAAAGCCGCGTGTGCGCGCCTCCCGCAAAGCACGGGCCGAGTTTGGATAATGACATGCCGCCTTTGCATCTGTTGGCGCGGATTCCAGACTGGGACGCCTGTACGGCGACAGTGCCGCTGTAAATCCCTTCTCATCCGGCATTGCACTCTCAAAGACTGAAAAGCAGAAATTCGTCGTATCCGGATCGACATCGACCCAACCCTCATCCGCCCAGTACATGGGCTTGATGTACAGAGAAGTCCCTTTCGGGAAGCGGCCGATGCCCTCCTGAGCAAATTCGAGCAACTCACCCGGCTTATGCAAGGGCGTCAGGCCCATGGTGCGAACCGAGGCGACCATTCTTTCGAAATGCAGGTCAAGGTCAGGCGCAACACCCTCAAACGCCCGCGCACCATCAAACACTGTAGAGGCCAACCATGAACCATGGGTCAAAGGTCCCATGATCCCGGGATTTCCCTCCTGCCACTCACCTTGGAAATAATGCCAGGCTGCCATCTGTCCCTCTCTTCGCCAACGTTACACGCGCATGTTAAGCCCGCCATCGCGTGGCGGAGAGCATTGCCTGGAGAAATTAGATTGTTTCACCCTGATAGGGAAGCGATCTATCGAGAAAACGCTTGTCCATCACGGACCATAAGCGCCGCGGGCAGGCCGAAACACGATTGTGAGATCAGACCCTGTGAAGTGCGCCCGCGATCAACCTGTGGGAACGTCGATGGTTGGATCGTTGTAGAATATGTGTACGCCGATCTTCTTCAGCATGGTCATGGAGCGGGCCCAGCGGGGGCTCACATAATCAGCATGATAATGGGTCGCCCCTTCAACGGCATAAATGCGCCGTCCGCCACTGATCGCCTGTGTGGCAACCCGTTGCGACTGCTCCCAGTAACGATCGTTGTTTGGCACGTCGCTCTTACCGTCACAGGCAAAGGAGAACTGGCAGGCGTTGCGGCGCTGCTCGTTTTGATAAACGACACCACAGATTGTGTCGGGATAAACATCCGTTGCAACCCGGTTGATGATCACGTTGGCAACCGCCAGCTGACCAAGAGTTGATTCGCCGCGTGCTTCGAAGTAAATCGCGCGGGCCATGCAATTATGTTCTGCAACCTGACGCCGGGCTGTTTCCTGGCGGCGTCCCCGCTCAGTGCGGCCGCGCAGAGACATTTGTTCGATTGCCGATATCGTAGGCGTGCCGGTCAGCGTGTCTGCAGGTTCAATTCGATCATCAATGGCTGCCAGATCAAGCGTGGGCACACCGGCGAGGAAATCGCCCTTGCCGCTGGCTTCAACCTGCTGTTCTGGCCGATACTGAAGGCCATAAACTTCGTCTTCGAAGGTCTGTGTCGGCGCCGTGTCCACGTCGTCTTCAAGCGTACCACGCAAGGCGTTGTTCTGTTGGAGGCTGCTTCGGGTGTCGATGACGTCTGACCATTCAGCGCCGGGCACACCGCGGGCGGAAGCATTCTGTCCGGCGTAGTGGCCAACAAATGCCGCTACAGCCACCAGAGTGCCCACAGCAACCGCATATGTCATGCGGCCCTTTGCGCGCCTTTTGGGTAGGGGGCCAAATGGATCATAGTCCTGCATCGAGTTCCCGACGTCCCCTCTCCCTGGACCAATTCTACGTACGGGACGCGCTTTGCGCGGTCTCCGACTTGCACGTACAGCCCTACTCATAACCCGACTCACTTAAAATTACAGACAAATTCAAGTGTCAGAGTAGGTTGGTTCCGTTTAACATAGGTTAACCATAGCCGCAATAACGCGGCGATTGTTTGACCTCCCTCAAAAGTGGATAAGGTTAATTCTGGGCAGCGTGCCCGGCACTCAGGCGCAGACGTGCCCATAACCGCTCAAAGGTTACGTCATCGGGCCAATTCCAGGGCACAACTAGTCGGTCTGCTCAGACTGCCGGATCGTTGCCTGAGCCGCAGCGAGACGCGCGATGGGCACTCTGAAGGGTGAACAGGATACGTAATCCAGCCCAACCTCTTCACAAAAATGTATCGATGCCGGATCACCGCCATGCTCACCGCAAATGCCGAGCTTGATATCGGGTCTTTGGGCACGGCCGCGCTCGACGCCGATGCGCACAAGCTCGCCGACCCCTTCCACGTCAATGGTGACGAACGGGTCGTTTTCAAGAATACCCTTGGCGGCATAGTCGGCCAGATACTTGGCAGAATCATCACGGCTGATGCCAAAAGCCGTCTGCGTGAGATCGTTGGTTCCAAAGGAGAAGAACTCAGCCGTCTTGGCAATCTCCGAGGCCATGAGAACGGCGCGCGGCAGTTCAATCATGGTGCCGGTGGTATAACCTACATCGCATCCTCTTTCCGCCCGCACAGCCTCTGCAACCGCATCAATGCGCGATGAGATCATGTCGAGCTCAGCCTTCGTGGCAATCAGGGGCACCATGATTTCCGGCATCACCGGCTCGCCGGTGAGCTTTGCCGCATCGATCGCAGCTTCCAGAATGGCCCGGGCCTGCATCTCGTATATTTCCGGGTAGGTAATGGCGAGGCGGCAGCCACGATGGCCGAGCATGGGGTTGAACTCATGCAACTCGCTCACCCGCCGGCGCAATTTGTCGGGATCAAGATTTGCAGCCTTGGCAAGCTGTGCGATTTCCTCATCACCGTGAGGAAGAAATTCATGCAACGGCGGATCCAGCAGGCGGATGGTGACCGGCAGGCCCTGCATGATTTCAAAAAGTTTGGTAAAATCCTGCCGCTGCATGGGCAGAATTTTGTCGAGTGCCGTGCGCCGGCCTTCCTCGTCATCGGCCAATATCATTTCGCGCACCGCAAGAATGCGGTCGGCATCGAAGAACATGTGCTCGGTACGGCAAAGCCCGATACCTTCCGCCCCGAATTCCCGCGCTGCCTTGGCATCCGTGGGCGTGTCGGCGTTGGCGCGCACACCCATGCGGCGCACTTCATCGGCCCATCCGATCAGCGTGCCGAAATCGCCAGACAGTTCGGGTTGAATTGTGGCGACTTTGCCCTTCATCACCTGACCCGTGGTGCCATCGACCGTGATGACATCGCCTTTGCGCAGTTCAACGCCGGCAGAGCGCATCACCTCTTGCTTGTAATCAATGCTGACGCTGCCGGCACCCGACACGCAAGGACGCCCCATGCCGCGGGCAACCACGGCCGCGTGACTTGTCATTCCGCCGCGCGCTGTGAGGATGCCTTCTGCTGCATGCATGCCGTGAATATCTTCCGGGCTGGTTTCGATTCGAACCAGAATGACTTTCCGATCTTCGACCGAGAGCCGTTCCGCCTCGTCCGGGTCGAAGACAATCTCACCACAGGCAGCACCCGGTGATGCGGGCAGGCCGCGGGCGATTATCTCGCGCTCAGCGGTCGGGTCCAGCGTCGGATGCAAGAGCTGATCCAGAGATGCCGGTTCGATGCGCTGAACCGCTTCTGTTTTTTCAATCAACCCTTCGTGCGCCATATCGACAGCGATCTTGATCGCCGCCTTGGCAGTGCGTTTGCCGGAACGGGTTTGCAACATCCACAAGCGGTTCTCCTGGATGGTGAATTCCACGTCCTGCATATCGCGGTAATGGCCTTCCAGCTTTTCGTAGATCGCCTTTAACTGGGTGTAGACTTCGGGCATCAGGCGCTCAAGTGACGGTGCGCTGGAGCCGGCTTCTTCTCGGGCTGCCTCGGTGATATTCTGCGGCGTGCGTATGCCCGCCACCACATCTTCACCCTGGGCATTCACCAGAAACTCGCCATAGGGTTCCTTGGCGCCGGTCGAAGGATTTCGGGTGAAGGCCACACCGGTGGCGCTGGTGCTCCCCATGTTTCCAAACACCATGGCCTGAACATTGACCGCAGTGCCCCAACTGTCGGGAATATTGTGCAAACGCCGGTATGTGACTGCTCGCTGGTTGCGCCAGGACGAAAACACCGCCCCCATGGCGCCCCACAGCTGTTCATTCACATCCTGGGGAAAAGGTTTCTCAAGCGCTTCTTGAACACAAGCCTTGTAGCGGACAATGACGTGCTTCCAGGCATCGGCATCCAGATCCGTGTCACTTTCAAGACCGTTGTCTTCTTTATATTCCTCGAGGATGTCCTCGAATTCGAAATGGTCGATGCCGAGCACGACATCAGAATACATCTGGATGAAGCGCCGGTAGCTGTCATAGGCAAACCGGGGATCACCCGATTTCACGGCAAGTCCTTCAACGGTTTCGTCGTTCAGACCCAGATTGAGAACTGTGTCCATCATGCCGGGCATGGAGGCGCGGCTGCCCGAACGCACGGAAACCAGCAGGGGATTAGCTGCCTCGCCAAAGCCAGCACCCACTTGACCA
>JAJFHB010000350.1 GCA_021775795.1 Hyphomicrobiales bacterium
AGATAATCCAGTGCCGGACCGATGAACGGTTCGACACTGCTCCAGAAAAACTCCGGATATTTTTCGGTGAGGTCGGCCGGCGTGCTGTAGCCCAGCTTTTCGGCTGTCCCGCATTCCTGAAATTCCGCGTAAAGACCATTGCTCTTGCGGTGATAAAACGGATCGCCCATCTGCCCGATCAGATCCGCGGCGCGCACAAGGGCCCCTTCGCTTTCCGTATCCTGGTGTTCAGGTGTCTGCGGAATGGGAAAACGGGTCATCTCAATGAGGTCAGCAATGCGTTTCTCATCAATGTAATCAGAATCCGCAAAACGCTCCATTACATACATCTTTCCGCGATCCACATGATGTGCTGTCAAAAACGCATCTGAGGCACCCCGCGCCGGTGTGATCATGTCACCATCGGTATTGATGACGAACGAATCCCGCGTGTCCTGTTTGCAGATGCCGCGAACATAGCCAATATCGTGCACCAAAAGCGCGACGGTGAAATGCAGCCAGTCCGTCGGTTTCAAAGCCTCGGAGAGAAGTCTGCCTCTGATGATCTGCTGCCCGCACATGGTCACCATCATGGTGTGATGAACATCATGATAAAGCGCGTTTGAATTGCCAATGCGCTCAAGCACCAGACGCGCAGAGCCACCCAGGAAGCTGGCATATTCAGGCTGCCTGTCTCCAAAATAGAGATGGTAGGTCCGGGTGAGGTAATTACCCAACTCGTCAGCGACAAGCGTAACTGGATTCAACATGACGGCTTCACACTTCGCATCAAAACTCACCTTCCAAGCAGCCGTTATAGCACGCCGCTTGCAACAAATCTTTGGTCGAGAAAGCTAACGCCAATTGCAGATTGGATTCAACAGCGCTCAGGCGCTTTGTCCATCGCGTCGTGAAGTCTCGGCGGGTACGGATTTTGATCCTTTGCCCGAAACAGCGGCATGGGCGGCATTTTGAGATTTGAGGCTGCCAACAAAGACCCAGGACAAGATGACCACATAGAATGTCAGCTTGGCCGAAAGCATTACGATCTTTGTCATCCAACGCATGCAGCAGTCCTCTTGAAGCCTCTGCAATGTGACTAAAATTGTACCAAACACACCTTAACCGGACCTTAGAGAGCTTAAACTAGCTCACATTCGGCCCGAGCGACCCCTTGCGTAGCTGATGAATTTCCGCATCACTGCGCTGCAAAAATTCATCGTTTCGTTTAACTTTGCAAAAACGACAATCATCGGCCAGGCAGGAAACTTTGCCTAACCCCATGGATTAACACGATATAATGTCCATGCTTGCATTCTGGCACGCATATTGCTCATGGTTACCAATCGATTAACTGCAAACAGAACTGTCAAGAAGACACGCAGTTGATCAAGACCGCAGGGGAGACGGCAGGTTGGGTGAAACACCAGACGCATTGAGTGAAACCATCTCTGAATTGATCGCCACACTCACAGAGCGTGGCTTTGAAACTGTGCATCTTGGAATTTTCGATCTGGACGGCACCTTCCGGGAACGCCGCTTTTCCATTCCCCAGCTTCAGATTTTTCTGCAGAACGGCCCCACATTCGTGAACGTTTTGCACAAATGGGACGTTGCTGACACGGTCACCGGCAGCGGCCCGTTTGTCGGCGAGCCCATTGCAATGGATCCCGCCAGCACACGAGCTCATCCATTCGAGGAACATGCCGCAATCGCTGTTGCGGACTTCACCGGCACGTTTGGCAAACTATCCCCGCGGAACCTCCTCGCCGAGCAGGAACGCAAGGCAGAGAGCCTTGGGTACAAGATCAAGACCGCGCTGGAATTCGAGTTCATCGTATTGGACGAAACAGCCGTTACACTCCGCGAGAAGGGTTTTGCAGACCTCAAGTTGTTTGCCCCCGACAACAGATGCTGGTCTGGCTTGAGCGCTGCTGTTCACGCCGATCTTGTGTCCGCGCTCGATGAAACGCTCAAAATGGGAGATGTTTCCGTCTTTGCGCTCGGCATGGAACTTGGCCCCGGTTGTTTCGAAGCGACCCTTGGCGCAAAGAGTGCCATGGCGGCAGCGGATGATGCTGCATTCTTCAGGCTCTTCACCAAGGCCTTCTTCCGGCAGAACGATCTCACCGCCTCTTTCATGTCACAACTGGGCGCAGAGTTTCCCGGGCTTTCAGGTCACGTCCATCTCTCCCTTCAGGACGAAGCGAGCGGCCGAAATCTTTTTCATGATCCCGATGCTGAAAACGGCATGAGCGATCTGTTTCGTCACTTTACAGCTGGCATTGCCCATTTGACCGGAGACATGCTTGCGTTCAGCGCTCACACCGTCAATGCCTACCGCCGTCTCACGCCGGGAAACTGGGCGCCGCGTACCGCCAGTTGGGCGCTGCAGAATTATGCCGCAGCAATCCGCATTGTTCCGGGACCGGAGACCGCCTGCCGGCTTGAGTATCGCCTGCCCAGCGCTGACACCAACCCGCACCTGACGCTGGCATTTATGATCGCCGCAGGGCTTTGGGGCATCGAAACCAAGGCAGAATTGCCACCGCCCATGGAAGGTGGAGGACCGGATGAAACTCCTGACGGGATCCCTCTTCCGCACGATTTGTGGGAAGCCATCGACCGCCTGGAAGGCAGTAGCCTCGCGGCCGAGCTGATGGGTGCAGAATTTGTTGACTATTTTGTCGCCTCAAGACGGCACGAAGAAATCACGCTCAGAAAGCAAGTGAGTGCGCAGGAACGCCAGCGTTATCTGGAAATTTCATAACGCTGCACAAAAGAGCAAACTGGAGGGGAAATCGTGAGTGATTTAGAACAATATATGGCAACGCCCGGCAGGGACGAACTCGTCCGCGCGGTTCGCGCAAAGATCGATGAGCTTGGCGTCGACTACATCTACTATCAATATATTTCCATCACCGGCCGCATCATGGGCAAGGCTGTGCCTGCCCGTCACTGGGAGGCCATGGCATCGGATGGCCTGCAAACCTGGCTCGGCGGCGTCGCCAATGTTTTTGCAGACAGGCACGGCAATCTCATCGGCTTCCCGCCGAATGCGTCCGAGCTTCTGGCCCTTCCTGATCCGGAAACCTTCTGCCAGCTGCCCTGGAACAAGCGCATGGCGCGGGTGTTCTGCACCGTGTTCTGGAGCCGCGAAGATCCAGAACATGCGGAGGAATATCTCGATTCCGACACACGTGGAAATCTGCGCCGTGTCGAAAACGACTTTCGCGCAGCCCACAACGGCATGCACATGAGAGTTGGCTGCGAGCCCGAAATGTTGTGGCTCAAGCCTGGTGAAGGCAATGAACCCTATTCGGGAACCACCAAGCCTTACGCCTACCACATCGACCAGTTCGAACAGCTCTCGGACGTCTGGCTTCGCGTCTACGATTATTCCATAGCCATGGGAATTGACATTATCCAGGGTGACCATGAAGACGCCCCCGGACAGGTTGAACTCAATTACACCTACGATGAAGCGTTGCGAACATCGGACCGACTGACGACCTACCGACAGATCTGTGCGCAGGTCGCCCGCGAGTTCGGATTGATTGCGGTCTTCATGTCGAAACCCTACATGGGCATGCCGGCAAACGGCTGTCACCACAACATCTCCGTCTGGTCAGGCGGCGAGGCAAAGGTTCAGGATCTGGTTCCCGGATCCCTGCCCGGCATGGACGAGGTCTTCGCCTACACAAGCGGTGGCAAGAACGAGTTCCGCGATGAAGAACAGAAGTGGCTACCCGCAGACATCGGCCGCTATGCCCTCGGCGGCATGCTGAAACACCTTAACGCCCTCACCGCTATCGGTTCCTCCACAGTGAACTCCTATCGGCGCTTGAATGATCTGGGCATGTGGGCTCCTGTGGGTGCAAGCTGGGGCTTACAGAACCGCTCCTGTGCGGTGCGCGTATCGAGCCCTGACCGCTTTGAGTTCCGTGCAGTGGACAGCATGGTGAACCCGTATCTGATGCAGGCCGCACTTTACAAATCATTCGACGACGGCATCACCAACAAGATCGACCCCGGTGATCCGCAAGAAAGAAACATCGCCGAGATGATGATGGCGGGTGAAGATGTAAACCGCATCCCCAACACCCTTCGTGATGCCATGGACGCCCTGGCGCAAAGTGACGTCATCAAGTCAGCTATGCCAGGAAACCTCTACACGATTTATGATTGGTACAAGCGCGACGAATGGGAGAGGTTTATTTGGGAAGTGTCGGATTGGGATGTCAAAACCTATCTCGATTGCCTGCCCTAAACGAGGCCTGCTGCAGGAGAAGAAAAATGTTGACGCTGTCTGACACGCAAGTTGAGCAATTCAGGAATGACGGCCTGTTGATCTGCGACGGGCTGCTTGATGATCCAACCATTGAGCAATTGCGAGCACGTTTTGAAAAACTCTTCCGTGGCGAATTTGAAACAGGCGTCCTGCCGGACGAAGTTAACTGGCAGGACGGCCGGAGCGATGAAAGCCTCACACGCCAGATCTGTAACGGCTGGAAAGCCGACCGGACCATTGCAAGCGTCGTATTTCGGGAAGACTTCGGACGCGCCATTGCCCAACTGATGGATTGGCCTGGAACCCGCGTCATGATCGACAACGTTCTGTGGAAGCCTGTGGGTGCACGCTCACTGGGTTTCCATCAGGACAACGCCTACCTTCACTGGTTTGACCCGGGCACGCTTTGCAGCCTCTGGATGGCACTTGATGATACCGCGGTGGAAACAGGCGCGATGGAATTGGTCCGGGGTTCTCACAAGTGGCATCATTCAAAACCTGAAGGTGAGTTTCACGGACCGGAAGAGTATCGGGCCTCGATGCAAACTGCTGCCACCAAGGAAGGTGTGGAGCCCGACATCGTCTACGTTGCCGTCAAAAAGGGCGGTGGTTCCATTCATCATGGCTGGACCTGGCACGGCTCTGGACCCAACACCGGCACCCAGCCGCGGCGTTCTGTGGTTTTGCACGCCATGTCGTCAGAAGCGCGCTACAATCCCGACGGCTTCGGCACTGGAACAGGGCCGATTTATTGCCGCTACAAGCGCTTCGGCAGCAATGACATTGACGAAAGTTTCTTCCCCATCATTTATCGAAATGACGGATACCGAACACCCGGGATAGATGAATTCTGCAACAACGAGGCAAGCTGAAATAGGTACGATGGAAACCCTTCTGGCAACAGACAATGTGATGACGGAAGCCGAGCGCCTGCTCGCGGAAGCGCCGGTGCTTTACGACGTCGTCAGCCATAATGGTCAGATACTGTTCGCCAATGAAAAGCAGGAAACCGCTCTGGGATACAAGACCGGCGCATTAGCAGGGTCCGGTATTGAAAAGATCTATCCAAAAGGCAGCCGCAAGGAACTGGAGCGGTTGTTTTCTGAAGCAACCGCTGGGACCGAGATTGAATTCGTCACCCTGGCCTTGCGCCAACGCGACCGCAGCCTCGTCGACATTGCCGCAAACATAAATTTTTTTGAAGACGCCAATCATGGCCTTTGCGCCCGTTTGGTGAAATTTCGGCTCGGCAATCTGATAAAGCGCCTGGATGTAATTGAGCGCGAAAACGAAGTGCTCTCAAGCATCACCGAAACGGCGCGCGATGCGACCTGGTGCATTGAATTCGTGGAGCCTGTCGACCTCACCGCCCCGGACCGCGAGATCATCCGCCAGGTGTTCGAAAACGCCTGCTTCTGGCGTTACTGCAATGATGCCATGGCGCATCTTTATCACTTGCCCTCCGACCTCATTTTCAACGAACAGGACGTGCGGGATGTCTTTCCGCGCAATGCGGCAAATGAAAGTTTTGTCCAGGAACTGCTAGACCACAACTTCCGTCTCGACAGCGCACCATCCCTCGATCAGAGCTACGAAGGCGACAGCGTGACGGCGGAAAATGACGTTCGCGCGCACATTTTGCACGGTCAGTTGCACCGCATGTGGGGCACGGTGCGGGATGTAAGCAGGCAGAAGAGACGCGAACGCGCCCTGCTCGATCAGGCAAGCGTTGCCCTTGATGTCCTGACAGCTACTCCAGACCCCATCATTGTCATTGACGACGAATTGAGGATTGAAGCAGCAAACCCCGCCGTGGAGTGGTGCTTCGGCTGGCCGGTCGACAAGGTTTTGGGATTGATGCTGACGGACTTTGCCGAGTTCAGCACTTCCGACCTGCACATGTTGAAACGTGCCGGCCCCGGGAAGCAGGGATGTATTTTATATGCGCAGGTAATCTGCAGTGACGGTCGCCGGCTTGGTTGTGACGTTCATGCCGCAGAAATTACCGATGCAGGCGCTCGCGGCAGATTGGTCCTCGCGGTTCGCACCGATACGATGGCAGCAGCACGTCGCAGCGGAGGGGCATTATGAGCTTCTCCGTATCAAACAAGGACAAGCGCCGGGGAGAAACTGAGGCAAGTTTCGACTCAAGCGATTTGGGCGAGCGGGCCCGGGCAGCGTTTGATGCCATGTCGGACGGCATCATCATTTTGTCTGAAACAGAAACTGTCGTTTTTGCAAACAGCGC
>JAJFHB010000036.1 GCA_021775795.1 Hyphomicrobiales bacterium
ATTCCCTACGGTTCCAAAGTAAACGACCTCGCCCGTTTTTCCGAAGGTTACGTGCTCCGCCTCCGGCTCTCCCAGCACTTGCGTAAACGCGAGTTGCTTTTCATCAGACATGTCCTGATCGGGAAAGCACAACAGTGAATAAGTGTCGACGGCCTCACGGATCGCCAGCACCTCTTCTTCGCTCAGATCGCCGGACAAGGTGCAGCCTTCAATGCGCGCACCGAAGTCTTTGTGAAGAGGCGTAATTGAGAATTTTGCCATGCCCATCAATCCTGATGCATCCGATAAACGTCACCCGCTCACTGCATCTTCTCACCGCTGCCCGAGAGACAGTCGCCCGCGCCACAACTCCCTATCGCAAATCTTCAATAGGCACCGCATTCGGGTTTATGCGGGGCACACTCTGACGGCTCTCCTGGCTCTGGCTTGAGGCCGCATGCGTACCACCTCCACTGCGCTCCGTATTGCCGAGGGCCTGAACAATGAAGGGTAATGCCTGAATTCGGGCCTCCTCCCCACTATCAAATTCCACGTGCTGCGCATCACAACGGCGATTTTCTTCTGTAAAAATGGAGCGCATTTCGGCTCTAAGCGCACTGCAAGACATTGTACCCGAAAGGGCCCTCACCCGCCGGTCAATGCGCCGCGCACATCGCGTGTAGATGGTCTTGTGCTGGTTTTCATGGGTGGTCACGTAATTGACGAATCTGTTCCAGTTGCGCTGCGTCGTTCCACTCAGGTTCGTGCCCGGCGCCAGCCGCGGCAACCGCAATGTCAATTCAAGTTCAACATAGTAGTTTTGCAGCCTGCAGGTGTTGGTTTCCGTGAAGCCGGAGTCCTGCCGGATGACAGCTGATGTTGTCCCAAGCGCGCGGCCGCTTTCCCCACGCGGGCCGTGACGCAGCATATAGGCAAGCAAGGTTCCCGCGCTGTCGCCGCGGACATTGTAGTAGAGTGTTTCGGTGGACACCCGGGGGGCCGCCCGTGCTTGTGTTGCCGCGGCACAGAGCGCGAGCACCAGAATTATGGGCAGGGTCTGCAGGACAAATCCCGCAGTCTGGAAAAGCCTGTCACTCAGTTGTATCACCACAGCTCCTCTGCATTGTCTTATCTGCAGCGGCGCAAAGCCTGCCGAATCCTTAACCTAGAGCGTTTCACATTGATATGGAATCGGTTTGATGGCGTTGAGGGGATTTCAAACGGTGAACTGGCTGATTAGAGAGGAAAAAACGACGCCCAAGAAGCAAAGGCATCATCAGGCGCAGGCGTTTTCCTTGCAGCAGGTTGCCTCGATCTGATCAATTGCTTCGCAGACCGCATCAAAGGTGAGCAATGTCGATGTGTGACGCGGCTTGTAATCACGTACCGGTTCAAGGATCTCCAGATCCTGCCACTTGCCTTCCGGTGCGGGTCCGTTTTCCTTCAACATTGCATGCATGCGATCACGCAAAGCACGCAACTCTTCCGCACTGGAACCGACAACATTGCGTGCCATGATTGAAGATGAGGCCTGCCCAAGAGCGCAAGCCTTCACATCATGTGCAAAATCCGTCACCACACCATGTTCCATTTTCAAATCGACGGTAACCTTGCTGCCGCACAGGCGTGACACCTTTGCAGCCGTAGCATCAGGATCCGCAAGGCGCTCAGTGCGCGGGATATCTGCTGCAAATTGCAGAATGCGCTTGTTGTAAATATCGTTCAGCATGGTTCCGAATGTCCGGCCCGCCGTGGGTCCATTGTTTGAGCATCTATACCGCAAATTCAGCTGCCGGGAAACACAAGACACAGCCCTTCGTGGCAATGCGACATTCGAGACACGAACTGGTTTCACGCTTGAAGCCGATTTGCAGCCGTTATATATGCTGCCACAACACGAACACCAAGGGGCTCCGTAAAGCCGCTTGTTTGCTGGCAAAATCAGATCATGCTAGCCTCAATAAGGCAAAGTCGGCAGGATTTGCCAAAGCGAAACACGCAATAGAACGGCTGCACACCGGGAACTGACGCTGACAACACATTGTGCGCCTGAGACAGGATTACACAGGACATCAACATGGATGCGGTTGTGAAGAACACGCGGGAGCGCGGCCCTGACATTGGACGCGGCCCCGATATAGAACGGCCAAGCCGTGAGGAAGCAGAAGCTGCGGTGCGCACGCTGCTGGCCTGGGCTGGTGATGACCCCGACCGCGAAGGTTTACTTGATACACCGCGCCGCGTTGTCGATGCTTACACGGAGTTTTTCAGCGGCTACGGCGAGTGTCCGCTCGAAGCGCTTTCGCGCACCTTCGAGGAGGTTGGCGGCTACGACGATATGGTGATGTTGCGGGATATCGACATCAACTCACACTGTGAGCACCATGTGGTTCCCTTCATCGGCCGTGCCCATGTCGCCTACTTCCCGACAGAGCGGGTGGTTGGCCTGTCGAAACTTGCACGTGTGGTTGAAATATTCGCCCGCCGGCTGCAGACCCAGGAAACAATGACTGCTCAGATCGTGACCACCATCGATCGCGTCCTGCGCCCAAAGGGAGCCGCGGTGATGATCGAAGCGGTTCATCAGTGTATGTCTCTGCGTGGCATTCAAAAGCGCGACGTCTCAACGGTGACAACGCAGTTTGTCGGTGTCTTCAAGACGGACCCGGTTCTGCAGGCACGTTTCATGGAACTCATCCGCCAATCGCGCGTTTAGTTCCGCCGATCATTTTTTGAAATTCGCAAGCCTGGACCCAAAATGTCAGACACATCCTTCGCTCAACGCATCAGCATTGAACAGGTCGAGGAAGGCACGGATCTCGCGCCAAAGTTCGATGAGGACGGGTTGTTGCCCGTGGTCACAACGGAAGCGGAGAGTGGCGATGTCCTCATGCTTGGATACATGAATGCAGACGCGCTCAGGAAAACCATAGAAACCGGCGAAGCGCATTACTGGAGTCGCTCCCGGCAGGTTCTCTGGCACAAAGGGGCGACCAGCGGCCTTGTCCAACGCGTAGTCGACATGCGCATTGACGATGATCAGGACGCTGTCTGGTTGAAAGTCGACGTTACGGGGTCAGGTGCAAGCTGCCATGTGGGCTATCGCTCCTGTTTTTATCGTTCGATCCCCACAGGTGCAGCACCGCGTCCCGATCTTGAATTGCTCTACCGGGAAACCGAAAAGACATTCGACCCGGTGCAGGTCTACGGAGACGCCCCCAATCCGACAAAACTATAGGCCGCTTCGCGATCGAAGAGGGCGTTGGATAAGGCACATTCAGCAAAAGTTAGACGTTACGTGCCATGATCACCACACCTGCGCTCATCCGTTGGCAGGCGGATCAACCGAACATCTGAGCAAGCCTGTCTCCAATCATTGCAAGGCATTATGGAGATGAATGACAACGACTCCCGAAATGACATAAACGTTCGCGAAGATGCGACCGGGGCTGAAAGTCGCCCGCCGGTTAAGATCGGGTTGGCTTTGGGAGCGGGAGCAGCAAAAGGCTGGGCCCATATCGGTGTCATCAAGCGTCTGGAAGAAGCGGGTATTGTCCCCGACGTTGTCGCTGGAACATCAATTGGCGCCCTTTGCGGTGGTTGTTATGTAGCCGACAAACTCGAGGCACTTGAAGCCTTTGCACGCGGTCTCACTCGACGGCGCATCTTTGGCCTGATGGACTTTTCCTGGCGCGGCAGTGGCCTCATTTCGGGCAACAAACTCGCCAAGATGCTGACCGAAGAACTCGACGAAACACAAATAGAAGATCTGCCGCGGCCATTCATTTGCATTGCCACTGAACTGCAGACCGGCCATGAAATCTGGCTGAAGAAGGGCCATCTGGCCACGGCCGTCCGGGCATCCTATGCCCTACCCGGGGTTTTCAAACCGGTTTATGCAGACCACATGTGGCTGCTCGACGGCGCTGTGGTAAACCCGATCCCCGTCTCGGTTTGTCGCGCCATGGGCGCGCGCATTGTTATCGCTGTGAATCTGAACACGGATACCTTTGGCACCTGCACCGTCATTCAAACGCCTTTGAAAAATGGCGACAGTCCGCAGGATGGCGCAGAAGCTGATACAGCCGAAACTGCCGAGCAGGCACGTTCTGCCTTTGTGCATCAACTCTTCGGTGGCCCAGATGACGGTCCAGGCATCACTACCGTGCTTGTCGCTGCCTTCAACATCTCGCAGGATCGCCTGGCCCGCTCACGTCTTGCGGGAGACCCGCCTGACGTGTTGATCAGCCCGAGATCGCCGGGTGTTGGTCTCTTTGATTTCGACAAGGCGGAAGAAAGCATCGCCTCTGGTTGGGAGGCCGCTGATCGCGCCCTCCCCGATATTGAGCACGCTGTGAGCGTGCTCCGCCGTCACTACTGACAAATCCAGATCAACCAGACGCGATATAGCCGCGCATGGCCTCGACCTCGAATTCGGTCTCAGCAATCCGGTGTTTAACCACATCACCGATCGAAATGATGCCGACGAGTTGATCACCATCGACAATCGGCATGTGACGGAAACGGCCCTGCGTCATCCGTCCCATGACTTCAACTATGGTATCTGCAGCCGTGCAGGTGACGACATTTGCGGTCATGAACGCCTTAACGTTACTTTCCATGGCAGCGGCGCCATTTTCAGCAATCGCACGAATGATGTCGCGTTCTGAAATAATACCGCAAAGACCTCCCTCACCATTGGTCACCACAAGGGCCCCAATATTGCGCGAAGCAAGCGTCTGCGTTGTGATCCGGAGCGACTGCTCCATTTTCACGGTTTCTATCGCGTTGCCTTTTGTTTTCAAGATATCGGCAACTAGCATTCTTACCTCCTTGACCCTGGCCGAGCCTCTGAAGTGTATGTTGTCATGATGCGACAGCGTTGCCTCCATGGCAAGTTCTGCACACAGATTTTTGGATGCCGGCAAAATACGAGGATGCGTGGTTACAAGGCGCCTGAGGCTTTTCTTGGGCGATCAAACAATCCGTACAGCAACAAGCCAGCTGCAAATCCACCAAGGTGAGCCTCCCACGCAACGCGCGCACCCGCAATCGCCTCTCCGGTAAGACCAAACAGCAGATTGATCGCTATCCAAACGCCAACAAAGGCAAGTGCCCTCGGGTTTCGGAACACCTGGGAAAGGCTCTCGGGACGCAAATGGTCGGCCGACATGCGGCTTGCCTGGAACAGATTGCCCGGACGCGCGAAGATAAATCGCACCGCTCCCGCCATTTGCCCGGAAATCGCCGCCGAAGCTCCGAGCATGTAGATTGCTTCTCCCCAATAGAGCCAAAGATGAAGTGCCGCCCCGGCGACCGCGCAAATGGCACTGAACAGCAAAAACCGGATGGCACCGGTCCGCCGGGCCACGACGCTGCCAAATGCAAGCATCCAAAAGCCGTTCATCACCAAATGCGTCCAATCCGCATGCAGGAACATGTATGTGAGAAATGTCCACACATCCGCTCCTGCTCCACCTGGAAGCAGGTCAGATGCGCCACTGCTCAAATCACTGTAGCGGGCTGGAATGAACGCGAATGTCAGGAGAAAATCCCGCAGTTCCGAAGGCGTCAGATAGGACTGCCACAAGTGCACAGCAACAAACACAGCTGACAAAAGCAGAACGACAAGTGGTGCGTTTATGGCAGGCTGCGATGTGCCGGCATGGTGATGGTTGGTCATATCAAACGCCGCACTTTCCCTGAGATTCTTGAGGTTTCAGAGCCTCTGCAAAACGCCAGAAGCTGTCGCCCTGTTATCACTGTTCGTTTTACTCCGGAAGCTCCTCGTTTGTGAACCACCGTTATCGATCTGCTCCGCAAGACGCTTAACAATCCGCGTGTGGCACAGATCATGCTGAGTACCAATCAACATATGAGATTTGATACGCAGGTGTATCATTACTGGACTGTTCGGCAGGGAAAGAAAAAACAAAAACCCCGGCTGAACAGTCCAGGACAGCCCATTAGGTCCCGCGATCCGCCCGCGCAAAATGGCGGAAAAGAACATGGAGAGGCGTTAGTTCGTTGATGAAACACCCTGATACCAGAGCGCTCTACGATTACTGGAACGCCATCCGTCTGTCCCGTTCAGCGCCACTACGAAGCGATCTGAATCCGCGGGAGCTCAAAACCGTATTGTCCCGCTTGTTCATTCTACAGCGCGAAGATGCTGACAGCTATGTCTACCGTCTCGCTGGAACAGAATTGTGCGGCTACTACGGGAAAGAACTGCGCGGCACCAATTTCCTCGCCTCCTGGCGCACTAATGAAAAGCAGAGCATTTCCTCTTTGTTCCAGTCCATTACAGACGAAAAAACTGCTGCAGTACTCGGCGTCAGCGCCGAAGCTGACGAATTCAATCAATGCCAGATGGAATTTATCTTGCTGCCTGTTCGTCTGGACGGATCCAATGAGGTTCGCGTCGTCGGCTGTGCCGGCGTCTTCAACCAGCCCACATGGGTCGGCAGAACACCTATAGAAAAACAGGAAATTGCAAGCCTGCGGTTACTGTGGCCCGACAACGCACCGAGATTCATGCCCCATGAAGCCGGAACTGTGGAACCGGAGCAGGATGTTTTCGCGGAGGAAACAACCGGCGTGGAGCGACGCGGCCATCTCTGGGTCATTGACGGCGGTGGCTCTTAAGCCCGCCACACAGAGAGTCCCATTCACACCCTAACCGTTTGACGCTGCGGTTAACCTGCCGTTAAAGCCGGGCGCATATCCTTTAAAGAACGGATTCTTGCAACGTTAATGTAATCCGTGCCCGTTCATCTTTTCGCCCGAAAGGGTAGCAAAGTGTCGTTACTGTCTGAAGTCTTTGAAGAACACGAAACAAAGTCCGTATCCGACATCTTGTTCGGACGCTACATGCTGCCCGATCGCTCGGAGTATGCAAGCCAGATCAAAGACCTGACACCACATAGTGCGACATTTACCTGCACTGCACCGCCCCACGTTGATGACCGCATCATTGCCTACATTCAGGAAATTGGGCGCGTTGAGGGAAAGGTGACTCAAGCCTGGAAAGAAGAATTCCACTTGGAATTTACCGTTGCGGAAAGCAAGCGCAATAAAATCGCCGCCAAGTTAAACTGGTTGCAGACGAAAGACGAAACCGGCGGAGAAGACCTTCGTCGCCATTCACGTCACGAACCGGCAGACGGTCAAACCGTTCTAACCCTGCCCGATGGCCGCCAATATCCCTGTGAGATTATTGATATGTCACTCAGCGGAGCCGCAATCAGGGTTGCTGTTATTCCCAGCATTGGCACGAATGTCATACTCGGCAAGATGCGCGGAACAGTGAGCCGCATACATGAATGCGGTGTCGCCGTGGAATTCAACCAGTTGATGGAAGAAACCAGCCTCCGCCAGCAGGTTGTGTGACAGCGGGTAAAAACCCGCCGCCATTCCCAATCCATTATTCAGATAATCAGCGTGTAAACCCGCCAACTTGCGGCATGTGAACCACACCCATTGCTGCGAGTGCCTGCAGAAGCTCTTCGCTAGCCGGCCCATAAAGCGTAAAACGGGTTGGTTTCAACAGCCCCATGAAACGTTCGGCAAATTTCGAACCAAAGTTTGCCAGGTGCACGAGAGCAGCAGCTGAATCTGTGTAGCGCTCATAAATGTGGCAAGCCGATTTGTCCCCGTTGAAGAACCACTCATAGTTCAGCGTTCCCGGTTCATCGGCGTGCGTGGCTTCAACCATTTCCCCCATCAGGTTCTTAAGCGCGGCCAGCTGGCCCTCGCGGATATCCAACTCAAGAACCCAGTGTACGTTTTCACTCATATTGCCTCATCCTTCAAAACCGTAATTCATGTCATGCCGTTCGGCCCGGCGGCACTATACCCCTCTGCCGCTCAATACAGCATCCCCAATCTGAGAAAAGCCCGCATTATCGCCGCCGCGTGGTTACTGGTAGCGCTCAAAAGCTGTACTGCAGAAGGAAATTTCAAACATTAATGTATGTTTTATTAGATAGATAAACTTTTATACAAATTTACACTTGGTTTTATTGGAATTGCATTCAAATGTTACTTCTAAATTTGACCCGATGTCAAAGTATAGATGTCATGTTCCCCTCACTCTAAGGCAGGGGAAGCATGAAAAATGAAAAAAACAATATGCGCCTTAATAATCGGGGCCGGTGTGAGCGTGGGTATGACGGCAAGCGCCAATGCAGTTGAGTGGTCGCAGGAGGGCGAGAGATCATCTCACGCCAGCGCCTATCTTGAAATGTACGGCGAAACAACGCCGCCAGTGGGATTTGTAAACTTTTGCCGGAACTACTCCAGTGAGTGCCGTGGCGGAAGTGCAAGCGAAACCCGGGTGGCGCTGTCAAACGAACGCTGGCAGGAACTTTCACGCATCAACACCTATGTTAACGCAAAAATTGAACCGGTCACCGACCAGCAACTCTACAACGTTCCCGAGCACTGGACGTATCCGGAAAACAGCGGCGACTGTGAAGACTATGTGTTGTTGAAAAAATATTATCTGACGGAAATGGGTTGGCCGGCGGAATCGCTGCTCATAACGGTGGTTCTCGATGAGAATAATCTGGGCCACGCCGTCCTGACCGTCGCAACAGATCTCGGTGACTTTGTTCTGGACAACCAGAGCCTGGACATTCTGCCCTGGCAGGACACGCCTTACCGATACATCAAACAGCAATCACAGTTGCACCCTGCAGTCTGGGTTTCACTGGATCCCGAATACGGATCACGGAACTCTACGGTTTCGGGGCGGCTGACAACTGACCGCTAAAGCAAACTGAGGCAACGAGTTTACCCTGACCCGGTCGACGTCCCCCTCCCCATCCCCTCGAAAGACCGGGTCCACGCCAGAGCCGGCTCTGTCCCACCCAGAGCCGGCTCACTTTTCTTTCGAAAAGCAGAGCCTCTCATTATCCTACCGGGACAAGATCTTCTTTGTAGCGTTGCCAGTTTTGCACGTAGCGGTGCGCTGGTTCGATGAGGCCTGCAGCCTCTTCTTCATTCAATTCCCGCACAACACGCCCGGGCATCCCCATGACAAGAGAGCGATCAGGGATCTCTTTGCCCTCCGGTATCAAAGAGTGGGCGCCAATCAGGCAGCCTGTTCCGATCCTTGCACCATTCAGGATCGTGGCACCTATTCCGATCAGGCTGCCGTCGCCTATCGTGCACCCATGAAGCATTGCCATATGGCCGATCGTGCAGTCACGGCCGATCGACATCGGAAATCCGGGATCTGTGTGAAGCACGCAGTTGTCCTGGACATTTGAGTTTTCGCCGAGGTGAATGGGCTCGAGATCACCGCGAACCACAGCGCCAAACCAAACGCTTGAGTTTGGTGCCATTTCAACCTGACCAATGAGAGAGGCAGTCGGCGCAATCCAGAACTGACCGTCAGCAGGTGTGAGGGGAGAAACTGATCCTAGGGAATATATCGGCATGATCTGTGGTCTTGTTTCACTATTGCTCCGGGTACAATGCTCACGACACGCCGGCTTGCACGAACGTGATAGCGAAGCTGAGAATAAACACGCCCTGCAGGAAGCTCCATCCCGCAGATATCACTGTGCTGATGGCCAGCCAGTGACCCGGCCTGTTCTCAATCAACCTGCCGCGAATGGCGTTTCGCATGATTACCGCTGGACCGGCAAGCACCAGCGCCAGAACCCCCGCAACGGCTGCCGGTTTGTGGTCAAACAGGAACTCAAAGGCGACCTGTCGGTTTGTAAAGAGTTGGTAGGTGCTTGCGATCAATCCGGCGGTCACGAAGCCGACCGCAATCGTGTATGCGTAGACCCCGAGGTTTCCAAACATTCCGCAACGCTCCCGCTTGCCATTTGGCAAAGTTTTTGGGCACCATGCGGACTGCTGCCGCATTCATCGGGGCAAACCGGCCCCTTGGCACCTGCTCTCGTTGCTGTAATTAAGAAATTTTTAACCCTACAACGCAAGTTGATCTAGAATTTAGAGTTAAGATGCCAGACGCCCTCTGCAGCTCGACAATTTGAGGGCCTGAGGAACCGGAAAAACAATGAGTGATCACCTGCTAGAGCCGATCGGAACCCCTAGCGAAGGCAAGCAGCCAAGACTATGGCTTTGGGCCCTGTCCCTGCTTGTTTTTGGCTGTGTCGGCATCGCAGGCACTTACCTGCTCGAACGGTTTCGCGTCGTTGAAACCGGCTTCATCTCAGCATTGTTCGGAGAGGTGAATTATGTTGATCACGTGTTTACCGTCACATTCGGTGATGCCACGCTTGTGGTAGATGGGCAGCAACTACGCCGCATAGAGCGTTTCGATGACGGCAACGTCGAACGTATTGAGATCGCATTGCCGATCCCTGTGAACATAGCGCTTCCACTCAACGACACGGTCTATGTTGCTGCCGAGGCAAAGGTTTCTGACAGCATATTCGTATCCATTCAGCATCAACCGGATGCAACGACCTCTGTAGAACGGCTTGAGCTGGTGTACCCCCACTATCTTGCTGAGACGGAAGCGTTCTCCACCTACGGATTGACGATTCGCACCTTTGCAGAAGATCAGGCTTACGGTGGCCAGCAACTGCTGCACGCCGTGCTTGACGATAATGAGGTCTTTGCCATGCGGTGCGACATTCCACAGACTGACAGTTTGCCGTCGATTTGCCGCCGCCAGATCGCAACATTTGGCGATTTACTGGTTGTCTACCGCTATCATCGCCGGCATTTGGGTGACTGGGAAAATGTCGAAAACGTCGTTGTTACCTACATCAAAAGCCTGATGCAGGCCGACGCGCAATAATTTGTCCGGCGTCGGGAAACTGAAACGTCTGAGGATACTACGCCGGTTTGAAATGGCGCCCTCGCGGCGCCATTGTCTTAGAACGCGTCAGCGTCGTCCTCATCTTCATCCTCATCTTCGCCTTCCAGATCAAACTCCAGAATTGCTATTTCCAGCCAGTAGGAAACATCGTTGTTTTCATCGGCCCGAAACAGCACACCGATAAATTCTTCCCCCACATAGAACTCGACGGAATCATCTTTTTGAGGGCGTTTTCTGATCTCGAAATCAAGGCGCGGGAAAAGAGTTCGCAGATACTGATCGTAGTCGTCCTGGCGAATGCTGAGCTGCAGAGAATAAGAGGTATCCTCATCATCCTCGTCACGCGTTACCTTGCCGATCGTATAATCACCAATACAAACATCGGCCGTACCGTCCTGCGGCCGACGCAGCAGTTCAATGGCATCGTGAAGGAACAATTTTCGGATGTATTCTTCCAGACTGGTGGATTCTTCGGGCTTCACAAGGCATTCCTTTTTTGAGTGGCGCGCATGTTCATGAACAATGCATTTTGAGGAAGACAGGTCTGAACGGCGCTGCGCGGTCCATACGATTATCCCTGACCTACTTTGCAGATTTGTCCTCGTCAACAGCAAGTGTGTGATCCATCACCAGCGCCGGTTCATCGCAACCGGCAAAGCCGACAACCTTCGCTGGCACACCTGCAACAGTCCTGTGAGCAGGTACGTCGTGCAGAACGACTGAACCTGAGGCAACGCGGGCACAGGCACCGACTTCAATATTGCCAAGTATTTTGGCTCCTGCGCCAATCAAAACACCCCTGCGGACCTTTGGGTGCCTATCGCCGTGAGCCTTGCCTGTACCGCCGAGCGTCACACTGTGCAGCAGCGAACAATCGTCACCGATCTCCGCGGTTTCTCCAATAACGATATTGTGGCCATGGTCGATCATGATGCCGCGACCGATACGCGCTGCGGGATGAATATCAACAGTAAACATCTGGGAACAGCGGCTTTGCAGATAAAATGCAAAATCCTTCCGTCCCATATGCCAGAGCCTGTGAGCCATGCGGTAAATCTGCAGCGCCTGAAACCCTTTGAAGTAAAGCAAGGGCTCAACATAGCGAAAACAGGCTGGGTCCCGCTCAAACACGGCGACAACATCGGCGCGCGCCGCATCGCCAATGTCCGGTGCATCGACGAGTGCGTCCTCAAAAGCCTGGACAACCAGTTCGGCACAAACGTCCACGTGATCGAGCTGCTGGGAGAGCCGGTAGCAAAGCGCCTCTTCAAACGAACTGTGATTGAGTATCGTTGAGAAGATGAAACCACCAAGAGATGGGTCTTTCGCTGCGATTTCTTCCGATTCACCACGAATACGGCTCCAAACCGGATCGACCTGCCGTACTCCTGCGGTTTTGGCAGAGGAAGCTGTTCGGGACATATCGGGACTCCGGACTT
>JAJFHB010000351.1 GCA_021775795.1 Hyphomicrobiales bacterium
GGCTGAGACTTCTTCTGAGTGGCAGATAGAATGGAACTGAACGTAATCTACAGATGTCACGCGGCTGCGTTTGGGCAAATTTGATGATTTTTCGGGCAAAAGCACCTTTGATTGACCAGAAATGCAGTTATTATGCGTAAATGGTCGAGATTGATGAGTTTGATGTCAAGCTTCTGAATTGTCTTCAGGGCAACAACAAGATGACTTCTGACGCCCTGGCGGAAACCGTTGGGTTGTCGTCAACCGCTTGCCAGCGTCGGATCAAGCGCCTGCGTGAAGGTGGGGTCATTGTGGATGATATCGCGGTCCTGTCGCCGGAAGTCGGCGGTGGCCGGATTACGCTGATTGTTCAGGTTCTCCTGCAGAGAGGGCGGTCTGACATCATTGATACCTTCAAGCGTGAGGTTCGCACCATTCCGGAGGTGCAGCAGTGCTATTATGTCACCGGTGATTATGACTTCACTCTGATCGTGACCGCGAAAGACATGGCGGATTACGAAACGCTGACGCGGCGGATCTTTTTCGACAATCCCAACATCCAGCGCTTTCACACAAGCGTTGTCATGGAGAACGTCAAGGTTGGTTTGCGGTTTCCCCTTTAAGTCGAAAGAGTGAATCGAAGGAGTGACACTTATTTGGCCTCAGCGTCCATGCGGTAGGTTCCCGTATCAATGTTTCCCGCCCAGGCCCATAAAGTGAGCAACGGCTCTGCGTTTGTCTTCATGGCGTGGGACATCCACGGTGGATGATGCACAAATGTTCCGGGTTCGACCGGCGCGAATGGGCTATCCCCCTTGCGCCATTCAGCCGTTCCTCCAAGCGCCAGATAGAGCTCTTCTGCTTCGTGTGAGTGTGGCGGGTAGTGTGCTCCCGGCGCCATGGCCAGAACGCCGAAACGGATGGAGCCTGAAACGATCATAATTTCTGGTTCGGGGCCGGCAATGCTCGCCAGGGCAATATCACTGTTGTTGGCGGAAGCATTCGCCGGTGCCTGCCAGGTGCGCCAGTGGAGGCTTGCGTGAACGGCATTGAGGGTTGCGCAAAGCTCACGATGTGGCCCGGTGGCAGCACGCTCCAGACTGTCCCCGACATATCGCGCTATCTCCCTGTCTGCAGGTTGCACTCCTGTCGTGTCGACACGGAGAAGGGCATCGGCAGTCTGCCGGCCGACAGTAGAATTATGCTGGCCAAATATCTCCGCGCATTTGTGCAGAAAAACCTTTAGTGAGACTTCAAACTCTCCCATGCACAATCTGTACTTAATTCATAACTCTTCCGAGAAGAGATGAAACGGTCTAGCGTCTTGTAGTGTGCAAAATTTCGCGAATGCGCAACGTGGATGTTTACACAGACGCCTTACGACATATCATTGTGATTGGATGGCGCAAACCGCATCCAGGTATACTGAGACATGAAAACGATCAGACGCAGCCTCTATTTTATTTTGCTGGTGATGCTGACCCTGGCGACGCAGGTCGGCGGGCTTGTGCTGATCGTGTCGACGATCGTCATCTGGGCGTTTGTGCCGGAACATAAGCTGTCCGGACTGCGGGCATTGCCGGTGCATTTTTTCACTTTCATCACGGCCTACGCTCTTGTCACCATCATTCTCGTGCCCATCATGGCGGAGTGGAGTGGCCGCGTGCCGTTGCAATGCATTGCCAACGATGAGCGGCCCTATGCAGCCTATTCGCCGGTCACCTGCCTGATGAACCGGCAGTATGTGAAGCCCGAGCTGCGCACGCTCATGGAAACCTATGCGACGGAGATGGATGAGGCCTTTCCCGGTACGGTCACGGCCTATCTCGAAGCCAACTTCCCCCTCTTCGACGGCTTTCCCCTGGTTCCGCATCTGTCCCACAATGGCGGCCTGGAGTTGGATCTGTCCTACTATTACGAAGATGCCACCGGCACCTACAAGCCGCTACGGGGACCATCGCCACTTGGTTATTTTGCCTTTCAGCGGCCTGAAGACCCAGCGGACGAGGAGTGTCCTGTCAACCCATCCATCATGACCCTGCGGTGGGAAATGAAATGGTTCGAACCCTACCTTGCAGATTATGAGCTGGATGAGGCGCGGACCGCCTGGATGGTGCGCTGGATGGCGCAACAGGGAACCGGCCTTGGCGTCTCGGACATATTCATTGAGCCCCACCTGGCCCGCCGTTTCGGTATATCGTCTACGGCGGTAAAGTTTGCGGGTTGTCATGCCGCCCGCCATGATGATCACCTGCACGTCTCCCTCGACCCGCGCGGCTAGATCGCCCGGCACTCATTGTGGATTTGGTAAAGGAGTTGCGGAATGACGTTGAGCGTAAGGTTCGCAGCCCTGCTGCTCGCCCTGCCGGTGCTTCTGATTTCGAGCCCTGTGCAAGCGGGCAGTGATGACAAGTTGTTAGAGAACCCGGTCGGTACAGCCATCGCGCTTTCCGTGGAGCCGGCCGCCGCCGGCCATTGCCGCAACCGCGACATGCAGGAAGCCGTAGCCTGCGCCATTGCGGCGTGCGAAGCGGACGGCGGATTGAACTGCACGCCCATGACCTGGTGCAGTTATGCGGGCACGGCAGGCATCATGTTCGGTTACAACATGGAGCTTGGCCTCTCGCAGCTCTACACCGCCTGCGGTGGCTTCACACGAGAAGGACTGGAGGCGATGTTGATGGCCCGTTGCGCCACTGATGCTGGGGCCAGCGATTGCAGCCTTGTGCGCTTCTGGGGTGCGGACGGTGTCGAGGTCAAGTTGCCTGAGTAAACTTGAGCCCTAGGTCAAGGGCTTCATCTCAACCTTGCCGAAATGGGACGTACAGGGATTGGCAGTTGTGCCAGACCCGCACTGGGACGTTGAACGATTTGTTCCAGCTGGTTACTCGAATGTCTGAAGTGCCTTGGCGAAGGCGTTTACTGTCTCCTCAATGTCGCCCGGCGCGTGAGCAAGGGTGCTTGAATTATGCAGGGTGTTGCTGGGGCTGATGTAGACATCAAGACTGCGCAAGTGGTTGGCAAACCGTGCAAACTTTCCACTGTCGACATGCCCGCAGTAGTCGCGGAAATCTTCAATGGCCGGTGCATCGGTAAAGTAGATCTGAAACAGAGAGCCGACAGACTGACAGATAAGCTGGTGCCGGTTCTGGCTTGAAATCACATCCTGAATTCCAGCCGCTGCCGCCTCGCCTGAGCTCTTCAAGTGGCCAAACCCGGCATTGTCGTTGCCGCTGAGGAGTTTTAGCCCGGCAAGACCAGCGCAGACACCAACGCGGTGGGCATTGAAGGTGCCGAAATGCATGACTTTGCCCCAGCCAAGCCCATCCATGAGTTCTTTCCTCGCGCAAATTGCTGCGAGTGGAAAGCCATGCCCGATTGCCTTGCCATAGGTGATGATGTCCGGTTCCAGGCCGTAGAGCTCAGCGCATCCACCCGGTGCGCTTCGAAATCCTGTTACGGTTTCGTCGAGATAG
>JAJFHB010000352.1 GCA_021775795.1 Hyphomicrobiales bacterium
GGGGAAGATTTTGAAACAGAAACCGCCCGCGGACGAGTGCGCTCGCGCCATGTGGTTGTTGCCACCAATGGTTATACAGACAACGGCATACCCTGGCTGAAACGCCGATTGGTGCCGGTGGCCAGCCAGATCATTGCGACCGAGCCTTTGGCGCCGGAGGTAATGGAACGGCTCATGCCGAAGAAGCGGATGATCGTTGAGACACGGCAGATGTTTCATTACTACCGCCCCTCCCATGACTACTCACGCATTGTATTTGGGGGCCGCGCCGGCGCCTGGTCAACGCGCGCAGATGTCAAAGCAGCAGCGTTGCAACGCAATCTGGTGACCATTTTTCCGGAACTGAAAGATACGGCCCTTTCTCATGTCTGGTGGGGGTTTGTTGCCTTTCCCTTCGACTTCCGGCCAAAGCTCGCGCATGTGGACGGCATACACTATGCCACGGGTTTCTGTGGTTCCGGTGTCGTCTGGGCAAGCTGGTTTGGCAATCTGGCGGCAAAGCGGATCATTGCCGAAGGTCCGGTGCCCACCCAGCTTGGGGATGATCCCTTTGAGAGCAGGCCACTTTACAATGGCTGGCCCTGGTTTCTGCCCTTCGTCATCAGCTGGTACCGCCTGCGGGACTGGTTTTAGCCAGCGACGCCTTAAGGGCGCATCAATATCTTTCGTGTAGTCCTACTCTGTTGGGCCACATGATCCCGTGATGGCGTGCCAACAGTGGCAACAGGGTATGCGTCAGAGATCATGGTTCAGGCGATTGCAATAATCAGCGACGACCCGCAGCGATCAGGCGAAATTGCGCTGGCCGTGCCTAAGCCCAATGACATCAGATTGGTGCCGCTTGACGCCAATGCGGACAAGACGGGAACCGGTTGTGACCTCGTCATTGTGGATGTGCCACTTTCTGACCCGGCTTTGGTGGGGGCTTTACGGCAGAAGCTTGGTGAATGCTCGCGTGTGGCGAAAAAGCTGTTCATCGTTGACGAAGCCGCGAGGCGCGAACGCGTTCAGGCAAATTTCCTTGGGGCAACCGAGACCATCAGCCGGGAAAAGTTACCCTCCTGTCTTGCAAAGCACATGGGCGTTGCATCGAAGGGTTCAGACACAAAGAGATCGGTTGATCTCACCGAGAAGCTCAATGAAGGCATGTTTGCAGCTGTTCAGCGGGGTGAGGCTTTACCGGTGCATGACGTGGAGCAATGTGCCGATCTTATTGCCCATAATTTAAGGCAGGACGGGATTGCCGCTTGGCTTGCAGAGGTTAAGCTTCATCACAGCTACACACACCGCCATTCAATGCATGTGACCGGGCTTGCGGTGGCGTTTGGCCTCAAACATGGCATGCGCAATATTGATGTGCATCGTCTCGCAACAGGCGCCATGTTGCATGACATTGGCAAGGCACGCATTCCCATTGAGATCCTCGACAAACCTTCAGACCTTACCAAAGCGGAGCGGCTGGCTGTCCGTGAGCACGCAACCTTCAGTGCCGAGGTGCTGACGCTTGACGGCCAGTTTGATGCCGAGGTGATTGATGTGGCTTTTCACCATCATGAATATCTTGACGGCAGCGGTTATCCAGAAGGCCTGGCCGGCGCCGATATCAATGATCTCGTGCGCATCGTTTCCATTGCGGATGTGTTTTCAGCACTCGTGGACAAGCGTGCCTACAAAGACGCTATCCCGAAAGAGAAATCCTACGGCATGCTGCTTCAGATGGAAGGCAAACTCGACACTGCACTTGTTCGCGCCTTCGAAGAAATAGCGCTGGCCTAGAGCATTTCACGTTGATATGGAACCGTTTGATGGTGCCAAATCGACCTTCCGGCAAGGCGCGCTGCGCCGCGCGATGTGGGGCATCGGGCAAGCAGCGCAACGCTGCCGGAGGGTCGATTTGGCCCACCGAAGGCCGGGTTATCGCGCCCGCTGGACTGCGTTACGGGCACCTTGTGGACGGGCAAGTCCACAGCGGTACCCGTGCCTTGCCAGCAGACGCGATAACCCGGTCAAACCGATTCCATATCAACGTGAAACGCTCTAGGCACCCTTCAAAATATCTTTCAGATCCACGTCAGGGTCTGTGATCTGCGCTCGATCGGGGGAGGCTCCCATTTCAATCAGGCGCTTGCCGGTCATGTATGAACGCGGATCGTTCATGGCATCTACGGCGAGCAGCTCGCTGCCACGATAATACCAGATGGATTGTGCGTTCTCGCGAGTGCCGGGGCGAAAGACCGTTGTGTCGTAGCCACGGTTAAGTCCGGCGATCTGCAGTTTGACACCATATTGATCCGACCAGAACCAGGGTACCGGGGAATAGGCAACTTCCTGATCCAGCATGGACGCTGCTGCCACATCAGCCTGATCGATTGCATTTTGAACAGATTCGAGACGCAAACGCTCGCCCTTGAAGGGAAAGGAGGCGCAATCTCCGGCGGCGAAAACCTTTGGATCGGAAGTCCGGCAGGCGGTGTCGACTGCAATGCCGTTGTCGATGGTCAGTCCTGCCGCTTCGGCCAACGCCGCGTTTGGGGAAATGCCGATGCCAATGATCACAAAGTCGACCTCAAGCTTTTCACCACTGGTCAAATGAGCAGTGCTCACCTGCCCGTCGTGTCCTTCGAGACGCTCCAACCCGAC
>JAJFHB010000353.1 GCA_021775795.1 Hyphomicrobiales bacterium
AACCATCCTGAAACTTCATGGCATCAACGCTGCAGAGGTAGAAATTTCAGTTGGGACATGGACGCTTGATGATCTCGTCACTGGCAGGTTGGATGCTGTCCAGGGCTACGCCATCACGGAACCATTCGAACTCCGCCGACGAGGCCTTACACCTCGCCTCCTTCCCGTGAAGCATCATCATCTGCATCCCTGTGCTCAGGTTATGTTTGCCTCGCTTGACAGCATCAACACTCACGAAGACGCCTTACGCAGATTTCTCAAGGCCACATTTGCCGGCTGGCGCGCCGCCATGAGTGACATCAACACGGCTGCAGAACTTGTAGCGGTAGTCTCCGTGGAGCAGCCAAACGCCGCTGAAAACCGCGAGATCCTCAAGTCCATGCGCCAGCTTGTACTTGGCGTTGAAGGTAAACCAGTTCTTGGGACCCTTGATCCTCAGCGCTGGCAAACAAACCTGCAAACATATGCCCATCACGGCATGATCGAACGGTTAGTGTCGGCAAGAGAAATCATCGACATGCGCTTTGCCACAACATACTGAAGCAGCCCGGCACCTACTTCACACTCAAGAATCTCGGACCACCTTCTTCACCGAGCACCACAGCGGTGAGCTTGCGATAAGCACCGAGCAACGTATCGATACAAATGCGGTTTGGACGCACAACTGGCTCATCACCCGGCGTGTGACCGTGGATGACGAGAACACCATGATCTTCCTGGCTGTCGAGAAAGCGATGGCGGATCCAGATCAGATCTTCATCTCTTTGTTCTTCGATCGGCCGGCCCGGAAATATGCCAGCGTGCACGAACAGATAATCCCCAGCTTGGTGCATGGTGGGGAGTAATTGCAGCCACTTCACGCGTTCCTCACCCACCGATGCTCTAAGCCGTTCATGGTCGTAGCCCTTCAATCGAACCGGAAGGCCAATGGATTCGAGGGTCGCATCCCCGCCGTTTGTCAGCCAAACACGCCAGGTCTGAAGGTCTTCTTTTTCCATACAGACGAGCATCATGTGTTCGTGGTTGCCCTTGAGGCAGACAACGTCGAAGCCCGGAACCCCCCTCATGAGGCGGTCTATTACCCCCATGCTATTGGGGCCGCGGTCGATGTAATCACCCACATGTACAAGGGTTGCGCGAACATCACCGTGATGGAATGCATGATCTTCCGCTATACGGGCATGCATTTTAGCCAGCAGATCATCGCGGCCGTGCACATCGCCGATGGCGTAGTAGATGTCAGACATGCATCGTCTCCGGGATAATCAAGCAGACCGCAGGCGCCGCATGGCATCGATGACCTTGCTTTCATTGACGTCGCCATCACCGCCTTCAACCAAGGCTGAGTAGTTGGCAAGAGCCGTTTCGCCAAAGGCCGCGTCGACCCCCAATCTCCTGGCAAGATCAATACCATACGCCGTGTCCTTGAGACGTAACTTCCCTGCAAAGACAATGTTTTCGTCATGGTCATCCGCCACCATGCGGCGCAGGTTACGCACCACTTGCGGGCTCGCCGCCTGGCCGATTTCCAGGGCCTGGCCCACCGCTTCCAGATCGAGGCCTGCCTTTTCAGCCATCAAAATGCCCTCGGCAACGCCGGCAATCTGCACAGCCCCCATGAGGTTGACGAGCAACTTGTAGGCTGTCCCGGCACCAACCGGACCAAAGCGAAACACCTGCTTTGAAACGGCGTTGAGAAATGGCCCGGCATCCGCCAAAACTGTTTCACTGCAACCTGCCAGCAACACAAGGTCACCTGCAGCCGCTGCATCGGGCAGTCCGGTCACCGGGCAGTCAAGGTAGCGTAATCCCCGGGCCGCTACAGCTTCAGCCAGTTCGCCGACCCAGCCATAGGAAAGTGTTGAACATTCTATGGCGAAAGCATTTTCGGCAGGACGACCGCCAAGAACACCATTGTCTCCCAGCCAGACAGAGCGGGATGCGTCATCATCACCAAGCATGGAAAAGATCGCCGCAGCACCTTCAACAGCATCACGGGGGCTGGAGGCTGCCCGTGCTCCCGCAGTTGTGAGGGCTTCAGCTTTTCCCGCGGTACGGTTCCAGACAGACAGCTCATGGCCTGCATCCAAGAGACAGCGCGCCATGCCCTGCCCCATGTTGCCAAGCCCGATGAATGCCACCTTCGCCATGATGTGCTTTCCTGTGAGAGCGGATGTCCGGTCGGGATTCAGGATTTCAGTTTCTTGATCAGCCGGGGAAGGCTGCGGCCAGGGATTGAGCCGGACGGCGCCTCACCCACAACTGTTGCCCCCATGCGCTGATAAAAACCCAACGCTTGTGGATCAGAGTCGATGCCAATGGATGCCAATTGCATACTGTTGGCGAGGCTTTCCAGCTTTTGCCACAAAGCACCGCCAACACCACTGCCGATCAGCTCAGGTGAAACAAACAAGGCATAGACTTCTGCAATGCCGTCTTCTGCCCGAACGTCGAAAAAGCCAATGGCCAAGCCTGTGTCATCTTCACAGAGCCACGTCTCGCCCTTGGCAAGCGTCTCAGGCGTCACTTCAAGCTCATCACGACAAGCCTCCATGAAGGCCTGATCGTAGCCCCAATGGGCTTTTGACCTAAGTGCCAGAGCGCTCAGCGCGGCAGTGTCGTGCCGCGCTGCTCGCCTGATCAGGTGTTTTTCGTCTAGTTGCGGTCCTTGTCGACCAGACGCTTTTCGGTGATCCATGGCATCATTCCACGCAGCCGTTCGCCAACTTCCTCAATCGGGTGAGATGCATTTTGCGCCCGTGTTGCCTTGAACGACGTCTGTTTCACGCGGTTTTCAAGCATCCAGTCGCGGGTGAAGCGGCCAGATTGAATATCCGCCAGCACACGCCGCATCTCGGCACGGGTCTCGTCCGTGATGATACGCGGGCCGGAAACATACTCGCCAAACTCAGCCGTATTGGAGATTGAGTAGTTCATGTTGGCGATGCCGCCTTCATAGATCAGATCAACGATGAGCTTGACCTCATGCAGGCATTCAAAATACGCCATTTCCGGTGCGTAGCCCGCCTCGACCAGGGTTTCAAAACCGCCGCGGATGAGTTCAACAAGACCACCGCAAAGCACGACCTGTTCGCCGAAGAGGTCTGTTTCGCACTCTTCGCGGAAGTCAGTTTCAATGACGCCTGAGCGTCCACCGCCAATGGCTGAGGCATAGGAAAGCGCCAGATCATGTCCGTTACCGGAAGGATCCTGGTGAACGGCCACAAGACAGGGCACACCACCGCCGCGCTGATATTCTGAACGCACCGTATGGCCGGGGCCTTTTGGAGCAACCATGAGCACATCAATGTCGGCGCGGGGCTCAATCAGCTTGAAGTGAATATTCAGGCCATGAGCAAACAGCAGCGCTGATCCCTCTTTCATGTTTGCAACGAGATGATCCTCGTAGATCTCCGCCTGCAACTCATCCGGTGTCAGCATCATGACAACATCGGCCCAGGCAGCGGCATCAGCAACTTCCATGACCTTCAGGCCTTCTCCTTCTGCTTTCTTTGCAGATCCGGAGCCGGCGCGCAGGCCAACAGCCACGTCCTGAACACCTGAATCACGAAGGTTGAGCGCATGGGCGTGGCCCTGGCTGCCATATCCGATAATGGCAACCTTCTTGCCCTTGATCAGATTAACGTCTGCGTCCCTGTCATAGTAAACCCGCATGGAAGTCCCCTTTCCGAATTTCTCCAAAGTGCCCAATCACGGTCTCACGTGGCCGCGTCCGGGCGTTGTTTAATGTTCAAAATGATGCTCAATCGATTGGCAAGCTTTCATCGGCGCCACGCGATATGGCGGCAATGCCTGTTCGCGCCACTTCAGCCAGGCCCAGAGGCTGCATGAGAACGACAAACTGGTCGATCTTCTGGCTGCGGCCGGTTATCTCGAATACGAATGATTCCGTTGTCGCGTCGACAACACGCGCCCGGAAAGCTTCCGCAAGCCGCAGTGTTTCAACTCGTTTTTCGCCCTTGCCCTGCACCTTGATAAGCGCGAGTTCCCGCTCAAGTGATGCACCTCTGACGGTAAGATCCACAACCTCGTGCACGGGCACAAGCCGCTCCAGTTGCGCTTTGATCTGCTCGATAACCATCGGTGTCCCTGCAGTCACAATGGTGATGCGGGAGAGATGAGCCTCGTGTTCTGTCTCTGTCACAGTGAGAGAATCAATGTTGTAGCCGCGACCGGAAAACAATCCGATCACCCGAGCAAGAACACCGGGCTCATTGTCTACGATGATGGATATTGTATGACTTTCAACAACTTGTGGCGGTTTCATGAATCTACTTACAAAATTTGAGGAAGACAAAAGAACACAGCGATCTCCGTAATGCCCCTTGCCTGCAAGGAAAGGAGCAACGGTTCAAGAAGCAGCTTCTATACGAGAATCTTGCCCTCGTCGCTAACTTGCTGAACTTCCGTCTCGTCTCCCACCAGCATGTCGTTATGAGCATTACCCGATGGGATCATGGGGAAGCAGTTGGCAAGCTTATGTACGCGGCAATCGAACAAAACCGGCTTGTCGCAATCAATCATCTGCTTGATCGCATCGTCAAGCTCGTCGGGCTTTTCGGCTCTGATGCCAACCCCGCCATAAGCCTCTGCCAGCTTCACGAAGTCAGGCAGGCTATCCGTATAGCTGTGAGACAGGCGATTGCCGTGCAACAGTTCCTGCCACTGGCGCACCATCCCCATATACTGGTTGTTGAGGATGAAAATCTTCACCGGCAACTGATGTTGTATGGCGGTGGACATTTCCTGCATGTTCATGAGGATGGAAGCTTCACCTGCAATGTCGATGACGAGTGCATCGGGATGGGCGCGCTGAACGCCAATCGCTGCAGGCAGACCATATCCCATGGTGCCGAGCCCACCACTGGTCATCCAGCGGTTGGGTTCTTCGAAGCGGTAGAATTGCGCCGCCCACATCTGGTGCTGTCCGACTTCCGTGGTGATATAGGTGTCGCGATCCTTGGTGAGTTCATAGAGCCGCTGAATAGCGTGTTGCGGCATGATGACATCATCGCCCTGAGCAAATTTCAGGCAGTCACGGCCACGCCACTCTTCTATTTGAGACCACCACGCTGAAAGCGCCTCTTTGTCCGGTTGCGCGGAACGGGCTTTCCAGACACGAACCATGTCTTCGAGCACATGCGCACAATCGCCGATGATCGGGATGTCTACATGAACGTTCTTGTTGATCGAAGACGCGTCGATATCGACGTGGATCTTGGTTGAGTTGGGGGAAAAGGCATCAAGCCTGCCGGTAATACGGTCATCGAAACGCGCACCGATACACAACATGACATCGCAGTCATGCATTGCCATGTTGGCCTCGTAAGTGCCGTGCATACCAAGCATACCGAGCCATTTGTCGTCTGCAGCCGGAAATGCACCGAGTCCCATAAGTGTCGACGTCACCGGATAGCCGGTGATGTCTGAAAAGCTGCGCAGCAGACGGCTTGCCTGAGGCCCCGAATTGATAATCCCGCCACCGGAATAAATGATCGGTTTCTTGGCACCCGCCAGAGCTTCAACTGCCGTACGGATCGCCTGCTGATCACCCTTGACCCGCGGTTGGTAGGTCTTGTGCCGCGCGTTGGTCTTGCCCTGATAGGCGCCCAGTGCAAACTGAACGTCCTTCGGGATATCGACAACCACCGGGCCTGGACGCCCGTTGGAAGCAACATAAAAGGCTTCATGCAGGACACGGCCGAGATCATTGACGTCCTTGACCAGATAGTTGTGCTTCGTGCAGGGCCGCGTGATGCCAACAGTGTCACACTCCTGGAAGGCATCATTGCCAATCAGGTGCGTCGCAACCTGACCGGTCAGACACACAACCGGGATGGAATCCATCAAGGCATCCGTCAGGCCCGTAACCGCATTGGTCGCGCCGGGTCCGGATGTGACGAGGACAACCCCCACCTTGCCGGTCGACCGTGCATATCCCTCTGCGGCGTGCACTGCGCCTTGTTCATGGCGCACAAGTACATGCTCAAGCTTGCTCTGCTGATACAATGCATCATAAATCGGCAGCACGGCACCGCCGGGATACCCGAAAATATCCTCAACCCCTTGATCGATAAGGGCCTGAATAACGATTTCCGCTCCACTCATCTCGCGGGCCATCGTCTCTACCTTTCTTTTTTTCTGCCTCAGCAGGCATAAACATGTTTGAGCAAACCGAAACTCCCGCAAAACTGTGGTTTTGCAGTTGTTCTTCGGCGGCGCACCCTAATCGCTTCGCCCTATGGGGTCAACTCGTTTTCGCGAAGAATCGAAAATAATTCCGGCATTGTTCTTTCCGAATCTTGCGTGTCAATGGGCGTCCACGAAATCATATTACTCCGAAACCAGGTTAGCTGCCGTTTGGCGTAGCGGCGTGTCCATGTTTGCACTGCATCAATGACGTCTTCGATGGTGCACTGCTCATCCAGGTACGCTTTCAAATGCTGCACACCCAGTGCCTTCATCGCCGGCAACTGTGGATCAACGTCAAGGCTGAACAGGTTTGCGACTTCCTCAATCGCACCATTCTCAAGCATGACCTCCAGACGCTGATCACAACGTGCGTAGAGCTCATCGCGCGGTAATGTCACCAACAGCCGCAGCGGATCCACACCTTGCATCAAAGGTGTGGTGTGGGCGCTGTTTTGCCAGTGAGACAGGGACTTGCCGGAAGCATCGTGCACTTCGAGCCCGCGCAAAACCCGTTGTGTTTCAGTCGGCTTCAACCTGCCGGCCAGAACCGGATCACGTTGTGCTAGGACATGATAGAGCGTAAGCGCCCCGTCACGCTGCAGCCGCTCGCGCCACTTGACATGGACTGCCTCCGGTACCGGCGGCACTTCTGCTATCCCCTCTTCAAGAGCCTTGAAGTACAGCCCCGTGCCACCGACGATCACAGGCACTTTGGCCTGATGCCACGTTTCATCAAGCGCCTTTGAGACATCTTCCAGCCAGGAGCCGACCGAATAACGTTGCGCGGCGCCGACATGGCCATAAAGACGATGCGGGACGAGCGCACAGTCTTCTTCGGACGGTCGGGCCGTAAGGACCCGCAGTTCTTTGTAGACCTGCATGGAATCCGCATTGATGATCACACCATCAACGGCTTCCGCAACCTTCAGCGCCAGCGCGCTCTTGCCGCTCGCCGTGGGACCTGCAATAAGAATCGTCCGCTTTCGCGTCACACTGTGCCTCTTGCCATCTCGCATCCGCTCTCAACTGCACCGGTAATACTCGAAATTTTCATTATGCCCTATGTTTTGCTGCTCATTTCCGCCCGCACCGACCGCGCAGTGTCCCCAGACATCGTCTCACGGGTGAACGCCCTGGAGGGCATTGAGGGAACCGCAGACTGGCTCGAAAAGGATGTTGCTTGCGAGTTCGCCCTTAAATCGGGGGCCGGACAAGCCATTGAAGATCTTGTCACCGCAGTCTGCACCCTGATCGGCCGTGCTCCTGTCGATGCAGCCATTGTCCCAACAGCCGGGCGGCGCAAGAAGCTCCTGCTTGCCGATATGGATTCAACTTTCATCGGACAGGAATGCATTGATGAAGTGGGGGCGATGTCCGGCCGGGGTGACGAAATCATCGCCATCACGGAACGCGCCATGCGCGGCGAACTCGATTTCGAAGAGGCCCTGAAAGCCCGCGTCTCCCTCATGAAGGGGGTGAGCTACGACGTCATCGAACGGGTAAAGACGGAGCGCATCACCTTTACGCCTGGTGGCCGCACAGCCGTTCAAACCATGGCAAGGCACGGCACATATACAGCCCTCGTATCCGGTGGATTTGCCGATTTCACCGGGTTTGTTGCAGAAAAATGCGGCTTTGATGGCGAGCATGCAAATGGCCTCATTGTCAAAAACGGCAAATTGAGCGGCGAAGTTGCAGAGCCGATCCTTGGGCGTGACACCAAATTGAAGCTGTTGCACACTTATTGCGCCAAACGAAACATTGAAGCGGGCGACGTTATCGCTGTTGGTGATGGCGCAAATGACGTGGACATGCTGCAGGCTGCCGGATTGGGCGTTGCCTTCCACCCCAAACCAATTGTTGCTGAAATCGCGGACGTCGTAATTCGGCATGCAGACCTGACAGCACTGTTGTTTCTGCAGGGCTACCGCGCAGCAGAATTTGCACAGTAGCTAATAAAAACGGCCGGTGCAGAACACCGGCCGTCTTCGGCAATCACATGATCCAGGTCGTTCGACTACTCTTCA
>JAJFHB010000354.1 GCA_021775795.1 Hyphomicrobiales bacterium
GAAATCGAGGCCGCGCGTGCCAGCCTCGGTTATGACATTGACGGCGTTGTCTACAAGGTCGACAGGCTGGATTGGCAACGGCGTCTGGGCTTCGTATCGCGGGCGCCGCGGTGGGCCATCGCCCACAAGTTTCCAGCCGAAAAGGCCACCACGCTGATCAATGATATTGATATTCAGGTGGGCCGGACGGGTCAGCTGACGCCGGTTGCAAAACTGGAGCCTGTAACTGTAGGCGGTGTGGTTGTGTCCAATGCGACGCTCCACAATGAAGATGAAATCGCCCGCAAAGATGTTCGCATTGGCGATACGGTAGTTGTGCAACGGGCAGGGGATGTCATTCCCCAGGTTGTTGAAGTGATTCAGGAAAAGAGGCCAAGTGATTCCCTGGCCTTCGTTTTTCCGGATGTATGCCCTGCTTGTGGAAGCCACGCAGTGCGGGAAGTTAACCCGAAGACGGGCAAGGCGGATGCAGCGCGCCGCTGTACCGGTGGCTTGATCTGTCCGGCCCAGGCTGTTGAGCGTCTGAAGCATTTTGTGTCGCGAACGGCGTTTGATATCGAAGGGCTGGGGGCAAAGCAGGTAGAGGCCTTCTATGAAGAGGGTCTGATTGCGCAACCAGCCGACATCTTTACGTTGCAAACGCGGGATGGCCGTTCTCTCAAAAAGCTGAAGGACAAGGAAGGTTGGGGGGAAACCTCTGTTGCCAACCTTTTTGCGGCAATTGATGAGCGCCGCTCGATTGGCCTTGATCGGTTCATTTTCGGACTGGGCATTCGCCATGTCGGTGAGACCACGGCGCGTTTACTGGCGCGCACCTACGGTTCAACTGAGGACTTCATGATAGCGATGGAGGCAGCGCAAGATCCGGATTCGGAAGCCTTCCGTGACCTGGTCGGTATCGACGGTATCGGCGAGGTTGTAGCTGCTGCGCTCGTCGCGTTTTTTGATGAGGCTCACAAGCGTACGGCGATCAGTGCGCTTCTAGCCGAAATCACGCCGCAGGCAATGGCGGCGGCGGATGTCAGCTCTCCTGTTGCCGGCAAGACTGTCGTCTTTACCGGTACGCTTGAGCGCATGACCCGTTCAGAGGCAAAGGCGACTGCGGAGGGGCTGGGTGCCAAGGTCTCGGGCTCGGTCTCAGCCAAGACAGATTATCTGGTGGCAGGGCCGGGGGCCGGATCGAAACTCAAGAAGGCCGAATCTCTCGATGTGACAGTCGTGAGTGAGGATGAGTGGCTCTCTCTCATTGATGCGGATCAGGCTTAGTTCCGGGTGAGGTGCAGGCCACGAAGCGCAATTTTGTCCAAGACGAATGACACGTCGTCGGATACAAATTGTGCGTAATGGAGAATATGGATCAGGCAGAAGCAGTGGCAGAAATGCCGCTCGTCGATCAGGAATCCGCATGCCTGTGGCGTGCGGATCGCTACGACGCGCTTGAATGCCTTAGGGCCACCTTTCGAACCCACATTTATACCCGTCATACTCATGACAGCTATGTGCTCGGGATTATTGAACAGGGGTGTGAGAAGTACTTCTGCCGTGGTGAGCAGCATTATGCGAAGGCCGGGGAGTTTTGCTTCGTAAATCCTGGAGAAGTCCATGACGGCGAGCCGCATGGTGACGCCGGCTATAGCTACCGTATGATTTACCCATCGGTTCCGTTCATCATGGAACTGGCTGAGGATGTCTTTCACCGGCCGTTGTCGGCGCTTCCTTATTTTGTTGCCCCGAAGGTCAACGATCCTGAGCTCTCCGATGAGTTCATGCGGGTTCACAAGGCTCTTGAGACATCGAGCGATCTTTTCGAAACAGACGAGCGCATGGTCTGCGTTATCGCCAAGGCGCTGGCGCGCCATACTGTGACTGTAGCGCTACCGACTCTGGGCCACGAAAGCCTGCCGGTGGCTCGGGCGCGGGAATATTTGGATGATGCCTTTGATGAAGACATCGGATTGCAGGAACTTGCCGATCTGGCGCAATTGAGTCGCCATCATTTCATTCGCGCCTTCAAGCGTGAAACCGGCCTGACGCCTCACGCGTATTTAACCGATCGTCGCGTCCGTGCGGCCCGGGGCATGCTCGCCAGTGGATCAACGCCCGCCGAAGTTGCTGCCCGCTGCGGTTTTTATGACCAGAGCCATCTGAACCGCGTATTCAAAGCCCGGATCGGTGTCACACCCGGCGCGTTTGTGCGTGCCTGAATTTCAAAGAACCGCACTTCTGTCCAAGACGAACTTTGTGCACATCCCTAAATGGGGAGCATGAAAATGATCGCACCCGACACACCGCAAGACCCAGCACTGAAAGAGTTTCGCGCCGGGCTGATCGATATCCTGCCGGCAGCGATTGCTGTTGTCCCGTTCGGGCTTTTGCTCGGTGCCAGGGCAACAGAACAGGGTCTGTCGGTTATTGAGGTGTTCCTGATGAGCGCCCTGGTGTTTGCGGGCAGCGCGCAGTTCGTGGCAATCGACATCTGGACGCAACCGGCATCATGGCTTTTGCTGGGTTTTTCAACGCTGCTTGTCAATATTCGACATGTGCTGATGAGCGCATCGCTGGCTGGCAAGCTGGACGAATTCCCGGGTTGGGCGCGACCTGTCGCAGCCGTTTTCATGGTGGATGAAAGCTGGGCAATGGCTGAACGCCGTGCACTTGGGCGTCGCCTGACGCCTGCCTACTATCTTGGCCTTGCACTCATGCTCTATGTGAACTGGCTGTGCTGGACAACTGTCGGTGCCTACGTGGGCAAAGTCGTGAGCAATCCGGAAGCTTTGGGCTTTGATTTCGCTTTCACGGCCATATTCATCACGCTTGTTATCGGCTTTTGGCGGGGCAGTTCGACTGCAATTGTGCTGGCGGCAAGTTCTGCGGCAGCGGTAGCGACAAAACTCGCCTTTGACGGCCCCTGGTACATTATTGCCGGTGCGGCTGCTGGTGTGGCCGCAGCAGCGCTT
>JAJFHB010000355.1 GCA_021775795.1 Hyphomicrobiales bacterium
GATGATGAGCACTGTGGCAATGCCGCTTCCTGCAACATCATGATTGCTTATTGCATCGGTACAGGCGGCGACTTTGAAGGAACCGGCACCGGTTCGGAAGGCCGCACGACGTCGGGCACCTGCTCCTGGTAGCCCTTGAGACCCGGGGCCTTCCGCCCCGCCTCATCCTCTCTGAGAAACGGCGTGCACATGTGGCGCGCCGTTTCCTTTTTAGGTCTGAAAATTAACGTCCCCTAGACAGCCCGTTCACCTGCAGTTCATGAATGTTTCAATCGGGCTTTTTTGCTTGTTTGTGCGGGCAAGTGACCCCAGATGTGGGTCAGACCGAAGCGAAGCGCGCAGGCCAAAATAAGAAAAACAAGAGGCCGCGCTGCTAACAAAGACTACAACTAAACGACCTGGTTTTCCCCCCGCGCGAAAGCGCACCTCTCTCCCTCTGAAGAGCGGTACGTCCCTGGACGTACCGCTCTTTTCCTTTTGTGCGGGCGCTGCGTTCTGCAAAAGCTCTCCCTCTCTTCGTCCCCGGGCGGTATGCTGGTCAGTATGCCGCCCTTTTCATTTGTTCGAACGATTGTGCCTTTGATCCTGATTGCCGTGAGTGCCACGCCGGGTGAGACAGCCTTGGCTGCATGTGATCTCGAACCTGGGGGTACGGGCGTCATTGCTGAAGTGCTTGATGCGGAAACAGTCCGCCTCGAGGATGGCATGGAGATCCGCCTCATCAACATGGTGTCGCCCCGGACGCCGCTGTGGCTGGGCGTTGAGCATGATTGGCATGCCGCGTTGGCGGCGGAGGCGAGCCTTTCTGAGATGACACTGGGCACCCAGGTTCGATACGCCTTTGGCGATACCCGGGAAGACCGCTACGGGCGCACCCTGGCGCACCTGTTTGTGCAACCGCTTGAGAACGGTGAACCTGAAGTGTGGGTTCAAGGCGAGATGATCGCCAAGGGTCGTGCCCGCGCAGCTTCGTTTCGCGACAACCGCGCTTGTATGGAGGTGTTGTTGGGCCGTGAAGCTGAAGCGCGAGACCAAAGCCTCGGTCTTTGGGCCGATGAACATTACCGTATCCGGTCTGCAGATGATGTGGATGAAGTTGCGAGACTGCTCAATCACTTCCATGTGGTCGAGGGGGTGGTTCACAACGTGGCAGAACGCTCAGCCCGCAGCTATCTCAATTTTGCAGAAGACTGGCGTGAGGATTTTACGATTTCCATTGCACGCAGCGCGCGGCGGCTGTTTGAAGATGCTGGAATTGATCTGAAAGACCTTGCCGGTGCCCGTATCCGGGTTCGAGGCTGGATCCGCAATTTGAACGGGCCGATGATCGAGGTCTCTCATCCAGAACAGATGGAACTGCTTGATCAGCAGATTCCAGAAGAGGAATGAGCCGCTGTGCCGTTGCCAGGCTCAAGCGCCTTTGGCGTCGAGGTAGGAGCGGATAAGCGCGCGGTATCGACTGCCGTCAAAGCTTGGGAAATGTCCGCCGTGCACGACCCGAACTGGCAGATCGTGGATGCGTTTCATGGTGGCGACGTAAACGTCGATATCAGAATGATAGCTGTCATCAATCAACGGCCCGTCATAGACGATGTCGCCGGAAAAGAGGATGCCGGTTGCATGTTCAAAGACCATGATGCCACCGGGAGAATGCCCAGGAGTGTGAATAACCTCAAAGTGTCTGTCCCCTACATCCAGCATATCTCCGTCATCGAGAATGCGGGTTGCGGGCGCCGCTTTCACCGCATACTCGGTCGAGCTGTAGGGAGCTGGGGGCAGCTGCGTGAAAATGTCATCGGTGACATAGGGGTCAGCCAGGGTCGAGTTGCGGGTCGGTGCGGCCTGTATCTCGGCTTCGTCGCGGTGGACCCAGCGCTCTTCGAACTCATGGTGACAGCCGATGTGGTCGAAATGAGTGTGACTTGAAACGGCGACGCAAGGGCGTTCAGTGACTATGGGGACCCATTCGCGCAGGGAAACAACACCCATGCCGCTGTCAATGAGCATATCCCTGTCGCGGCCACGAATGTGCCAGATGTTACAGCGAAAGAATTCCTTGATGTGCGGCTCGCAGATGTAGGTGACGTCATCCTCAAGGCTTCGGGTGGCATACCAGTTCTGCGGTTCTGTTGTTTTCATTTCGGCTGACCCCCGGCAAAGATGCAACGATGGCGTTTAATAGATAATATGGCACCACGAACGTAAAATTGTCATCAAATCCGACTTGCAATAGGTTCGCGAAAGCGGAATCTTGTGTGCTGCGGATTGGAAACTGATATTCAAGCACGCTGGTAAGTTTGCTTGTGGAGGAACAATTGGGTTGATGCGCGGCGCCGCACAGACAGATACGACCAGACAGGACCAAAAGTCTGGCTCGGGAGTGGCGGCATGGTGGCGTGTTCCCCTTGCGTTGCTGGTGCTGTGCTTTGTCTCCGCCTGCACGATTACACCGGGCATCAATGACGATGCTCCGCTGACGCGCGAAGAAGAAGCCCGCATTGGGGCGGCGGCACATGCAGAAATAGTCAGCCAGTTCGGCGGCACCTACGATGATCCCCGCATTACAGGATATCTGTCGACCCTCATGGGGCGGCTCGCAACATCCTCCGGCGAGCAGGCAAGCGATTACAGGGTAACTGTTCTGGACAGCCAGGTTGTCAATGCCTTCGCCTCGCCTGGCGGTTATATCTATGTCACCCGCGGCTTGCTTGCGCTTGCAAACGATGAAGCCGAACTTGCCAGTGTCATGGCGCACGAGCTTGGTCATCTTACTGCAAATCACAGCACAAAGCGCCAGATTGAAGCTGCCCGGGTAAGCCTGTTGAGCGGTGTTCTTGCAAGCCTCTCCGGGAGTCCCTATCTGTCACAGGCGCTTGGTCTTGGTGCTGCTACACATGTTGCCGGCTATTCCCGTGAACAGGAATTTGAGGCAGATACCCTGGGAATTGCCACCGCCGCTGATGTTGGCTATGAGCCGTTTGCCGCTGCAAGTTTCCTGACCAGTCTTCAATCGCATTTTCAGCTGCAGGGGGAGTTGACCGGAGAGCCGTCCGACAGCGTAGATGCGGGTTTGTTTTCAACTCACCCCTCCACGCCGCAGCGCATAGAGCGGGCACGGGATGCCGCCTACAGATCAGGTGATGCGGCGGCAGGTTACATGCGCAACCGGGATTTCTATTTCGACACTATCGAGGGTTTGCCGTATGGCGATAATCCCCGACATGGAGTGATTGATAACCGCACCTTCAGCCACCCCGTCCTGCGGCTTCAATTTGAAGTGCCGGAAGAGTTTTCCCTGATCAACCGCAATGATGTTGTTCTCGCGCAGGGACCCGACGACGCAGTCATTATTTTTGATGGCTCTGAGCTTGTTGCGGGTGTGTCTTTGAGAGAGCATCTTGTTGAGCATTGGGGTGAAGGTCTGGATTTGCGCAATGTGCGGACGTTTCAGGTCAATGGAATGAACGCCGTTGGCGCCGAAACTCTGCATCGTGGTGTTGGTCACGAGCTTGTGGTGATTCAACACGGCGATAAGGTGGTCTATCGTTTCCTGTTCATTACACGGCCAGTTGTGTCCGCGGTGTATGAAAAGCCCTTCCGGGAAACAATTGAGAGCTTCAGGCGCTTATCGGAACGTGAAGCAGCAGCCATTCAGCCCATGCGGGTTCGCATCGTCGAGGTTGGAGCCCGCGATACGGTTGCCTCGCTTGCGCGCAGAATGTCTGTCTCGGACAATCACGAGCGGCGGTTTCGTATCCTGAATGGACTGCTGGAAACCGATGAACTTCAGCCGGGTCAACGCGTGAAGCTCGTCGCGGAGTAACAATCCTATCTGTGTCATCGCGAGGATGACAACAAACCCATAAAAAAAGCCCGGTCCGATGGGACCGGGCAGTAATGCTGTCATGTGTATAAAGCTTGGTGCAAATCGGTTGGAAGACCCAAGAAGACCCAAAGACGCTTAAGCGGCTTCGTTGGCGTTGGATTCCTCTTCTTCCTTTTCCTTGGCAGCTTCGGCCTTGCGGGCACCGGCTTCCAGAATAGCTTCGACTTCGGATACAGCCGTTGCATCATCAACCTTGCGAACTGCAGCAATTTCGCGCGCCATGCGGTCGAGCGCCTGTTCGTAAAGCTGCCGTTCGGAATAGGATTGTTCCGGCTGGCGGTCTGAGCGGAACAGATCCCGAACCACTTCGGAAATCGCAATCAGGTCGCCGGAATTGATCTTGGCTTCATATTCCTGAGCGCGGCGGCTCCACATGGTACGCTTGACGCGGGCCCGGCCCTTCAAGGTTTTCAATGACTTTTCGATGGATTCCGGCGAAGAAAGCTTGCGCATGCCGACGGCCGTCGCTTTTGCGGTCGGAACCCGCAGCGTCATCTTTTCCTTCTCAAAGGAAATCACATAGAGCTCGAGTGTCGTGCCGGCAATTTCCTCTTCGTCAACACTGGTGATCTTGCCAACGCCGTGTGACGGGTAGACGATGAACTCGCCCATTTTGAAACTCAGTTTTGATGATCTTTTCTTCGCAACCATGCGTTCGCTTGCCTTTTCAATTATTGCCAATTGGGCGCCTGGTATCGTGACCCGTGATAGCTGGAACAGGTAACCCTGTTCGAGACGGCTTCAGACCGGTTGCAAAACCTGGAGATACGGATTGCGACTGGTTTCAAAGCATATCCTGTTTCCGCTGGAGGAAGATTTCCTGGGGCATACCGGTTTCGGTATCACTGCCTGTAGGCGTTGCCGCAAAAAAAAGAGCCCGCGCCCTGAGGGCCGGCTGCTTTGAAATGCTAGGACTGCTTCCATCCGATCAATACAGCAGACCTATAACACAGTTTTGCGCAAATTTAAAGGTCAAGGCAGAGATCCGAGCTCCATTTGGAGCAAATCGAGACCTTCTATTGCAGCCAGGGTTAACTTGGCAGACATCCACGGTTCGCGTGTCAGTCGCCCTCGCCCGGTGCCTCTGTATAGAATTCCTTATACTTGTCTGCCTTGCCGTCATACTCTTCGGCGTCCGGAAAGCACTCACGCTTGGTTGTGACGTTGGGCCACTTTTCCGCCATTTCCGTGTTGATCTTAAGCCAGTCTTCCAGACCGTCTTCGGTATCGGGCTTGATCGCTTCAGCCGGGCACTCGGGCTCGCAGACGCCGCAGTCAATGCATTCGTCAGGGTGAATGACAAGCATGGTTTCACCCTCGTAGAAGCAGTCCACCGGACAAACCTCAACACAGTCCATGTATTTGCATCTGATGCAGTTGTCGGTGACGATATATGTCATTGCAGTCTCCGGCCGGATGATAAGGGTGTGCACCAGATAAAGGCGCTCCAAGTTGGCCTAAATCAATTGTGAAAACGCCTGAAAGCGGCCTCCTATAGCATAGGTTGGCCCACATGTATCAACTGTCTCGACAATGCAAACTGACAAATTCGTGCGGTATCGTGCGGTATATTGTCTTCACTCGTCCGTATCAAGCCATGCGTCACGGTCCCGGCGCTCTTTCTTGGTGGGACGGCCGCTGCCAGCAGGCCGCATTGCAGGGCCTGATGTGGCGGCCTTCGCATCACCCTCAGCACTCTTGTCAGGCACAGGAGTCAGGTCTTCGTAAAGCTCCTGGGCTTCCACAGCGGGGCCGCGACGGCTGCCTGGAGCGACAATGCGTACAATGCGCAGATGGTGGCTGATTGTGAACGTAAGAATGTCGTTCACGGCAACATTGTAACCCGGCTTTGTGACTCGCATCTTGTTGACACGCACTTTGCCGTCTGCGACCAGCCGTGCCGCAGCGGTGCGTGTCTTTATGAACCGGGCATACCATAGCCACTTGTCAATTCGCTGGGTGGAAGCGCCTGTCATTTTCCCGGTGGGGTGCCCTATTTGTCGGCGGCCTGATCCTTGGTCAGCGCATCTTTCAGGGATTGAAGGGCCGCAAATGGCGAATCAGCATCAATCTTCTTTTCCACCGGCGGACGGGGTTGCGAGGAGGGCTTCGACTTCTTGTTTTGTCGTGCGCCCTGGGGTCGGCTGTTACGCCCACGCTGCTGACCTTCACGGTTTTGGCCCGCACGCTTCTGGTTATCGCGGTTCTGATGGGGTCGTTCAGGGCGGTTTCGCGGTTTCGGCCGCCAGACTTCGAGAAACTGTACAGTCTCTTCAACGACAGCTTCGGTGGCTTCGCTTGCAGACGAAGCGGAACCGTCAGCGGGAACTTCAGTTGAGGGCACCTCAGATGCTGCATCAGCCGTTTCGGTCAGTGCCGGTTCCGTATCCGGCGCATCTGCAGCGGGCGCCTTTTCGGCTACTGCCTCGACCTTACGACGGTCCATCTTGAAGCCAAGCGTGCGCAGGATGCCGGAAAACTCATCTCCCGAACAACCGACCAGCGACATCATATCCGGGATGACAGTGAAGCCCCCGCCTTCGACGGATCCCTCGGGTCGCTCGTCACCTTCTTTTTCCGGTTTCCAGAAGACGCGCGGCCTGATGAGGTCGGAAAGGCGCTCAAGCATATCAATGCGAACAATGCGGGTACCGCATTCGCGGAAGCCGATGGCGGTGTAATAGCCGGCTGGAGCGGGCGTCTCAATCTGCGCGGACGTAAGGCCCTGCTGCGGCGGCTCCGGTATCCCATCGAGTGTCAGGCTTCCATCCTGCTCGCGGCGTAGTGCCCACAATACCAGCTTGAGATTGGTTGCTGCAGGCTTGAGCAGGGCCGGAATAAATATGTGAAATGCTCCAAACCGAACGCCATGTTTGCGAAGGCTGCTGCGGGCCGGTTGGTCAAGCCCCTTGATGTCCTCTGCAACATCGTCGCGTACAAGGACACCCAAAGCCTCAACGAGTTGAAAGGCAACGCCGCGGGCAAGGCCGCCAAGGCTTTCGTCCTGAGAGAGCGCCCGCAGGGGTTCCAGGTGCTTACCGATCAGATTGTCCAGCCAGCGTTCTATGCGTTCCTGCACCTGATCGCGTTCGGTGCCGGTGAGCTGGCTGTCAGCAATCAATTGCACGCGCGGCTTCAGGGCTTCTGAACCGACCTGGAGCCGGGCGATCGTTGCCCCGCCCCAAACGATCGCCGCCTTGAGCGTGAGTTCGATCTGCGCGTCATCAACCTGCAAAAACCGAGCGGCGCGGGCAGATATCTCCTCAGCTACAGCCTTCATTGAAGCGTTACGCAACGCCTTTCCCTGGGCGTTGTCCGAGGTGGTGTCCGGTGCGAAATGGAACCCGCTGAGATGGCCGACAAACTGGCCCTCGACGGTAACTTCACCTTCTTCTGAAATGACGGACATGAGCTCTTCTTTCTCCTTCATCCGCTTCATCAGCACGCTGGTGCGCCGGTCGACAAATCGTTGCGTAAGGCGGTCGTGTAGAGCATCGGAAAGTTTGTCCTCGATTGCGCGCGTACGCTCCTGCCAAAGTGCCGGATCGTCAAGCCAGTCGCTCTTGTTGGCGATGTACGTCCAGGTACGGATATGGGCGATGCGGTTTGAAAGTGTGTCAATGTCACCGTCCGTCTGGTCGGCAAATGACACCTGTCGGGCGAACCAGTCATTTCGAATGGTGCCGCTGGTGGTAAGGAACCGGAATACCCGCCCAATAAGGGCGGCGTGATCGCCGCCGGTTATGTTGCGGTAATCCGGTATCTGGCAGATTTCCCATAGCAGCTTCACCGTGTCTTCGGATGTCGCAACTTCCTGTATATCCGGGTCGCGCGCAAGGGTTTCAAGTGCTGTTGCATCATCGGCATAAAGTGTCCGGGTGAGGCCTGGCAGATCAGGATTCCGGCTTAGGGAGCCCAAAAGCTTTTCCAGTGAGCCAAAGTCAAGTACCCGGTTGCGCCATTGCAAGGCTTTCACGGCATCAAATTCATGTGATTCAAGCTGCTCAATCACATCCGGCATCAGTGCCTCGGCTTCACCGGTGACGCCGAATGTTCCATCGTTCATATGCCGTCCGGCGCGCCCGGCGATCTGTGCAAGTTCTGCTGGGCGGAGGGCGCGGACCATGTGGCCATCGAACTTGTGGGTGGCCGCAAAGGCGACATGGTCAACATCCATGTTCAGCCCCATGCCGATGGCATCAGTGGCAACGATAAAGTCGACGTCTCCAGATTGATATAGAGCGACCTGCGCATTTCTTGTCCGCGGGCTAAGAGCGCCAAGGACTACCGCTGCGCCGCCACGCTGGCGGCGAATGAGTTCCGCCGTTGCATAGACCGCATCTGCGCTGAAGCAAACCACAGCGCTGCGCGGCGGCAGGCGGGTGAGTTTCTTCTGCCCGGAATAGCGCAAAATGGAAAACCGGGGACGGGAGACGAAATGGGCGCCAGGCAGCAACTGGGCAATCGAATTGTGCATGGTGGAGGCACCAAGCATCATGGTTTCGGTCTTGCCGCGGCGGTGCAACAGCCTGTCCGTGAAGATGTGTCCCCTCTGGCTGTCCCCTGCCAGCTGGATCTCGTCTATTGCGAGAAAATCAACTTCGACGTCTGCAGGCATGGCTTCGACGGTACAGACGTAAAAGCGTGGTTCCCGCGGTACAATTTTTTCTTCGCCTGTAATCAGCGCCACAGCATCGGGGCCACATCTTGCGGCGACCGTGTCATAGACTTCGCGTGCGAGCAGTCGCAGGGGAAGTCCGATCATGCCGCTTTCGTGGCCGATCATCCGTTCAACTGCAAGGCGCGTCTTGCCGGTGTTGGTCGGGCCAAGAACGACGGTGACATTTCGTGCGCGCGGATGGCGCGCAGGCTGTTGGTGCATGAAGATCAACTTTGTTTCTGATGCCGCTGTGGCTGCCCCTGTGGACAGGTTGCATAGGATCGAATGATGTGTCGGTTCAACAATAAGACTTTCTGCTCATCTGCCCGCTGCGGTTTGGTGCTGCATGTGATATGAGCATTATGACCGGCAAATTGTGCCAATTCGTGACAACGCGTTCATGCCTGGAACGGGGCAAGAACAAAAGACGCCCGAATCACTGACTCGCGCCAGATTCTGATTTTGTTCCGCATCATTTGACCCCAAAATCTCCCGCAAAGTCTGAATCGCCGCAGCGCTATCGCGGCCAGGTTGCAGATCGGACAAAAACTATGGTTAAGGCCCGGACCTCATTCATTACCGTGGTCTTAATCATCAGACCGCGCAATTGCTACCTGTTGTTTACAAAGTGAATGGATAGGGAACAAAACCCGCCCGAATCACTTCTTTTCCGATTTTCGTTCTTTGTTCACGCCCATATATGGAGATGTGTCGGGGGTGAATCACAAGAAGTGGATTTCAGCTGTTAATCCTGCGCAGTGGAACATGGTGCTGCAAGCTGTGGGACGGCCCTTTTGTTAAGATATACGTTTCGTTTTGGCACAGGCAGGAAGCGCAGGCATCCGGGCGGCAAATGCCGCCGCCCGCACCTGTTCCCTGATGCTGTCTTGGAGGAAACTAAAGGCCTGTCTGAGACTGGATGTTTAGTGGTTGGCCGGAAATGGAGGCGGCATCCAGATACAACAAGAACTGCTTGCCGTCATAGATGCCCGCTGATCCCACCGGCACATGCACGATGCGGTTGAGTACAGGAGAATTGATTGGAGCCATCCAGACATTGTAAGATTCTTCACCGTTGCTGTTGGCATCATCAAGTGCTGCCTGCCGCCTTCTCGAGAGCCCCGCAACTGGACTGTAGCGGAGTTCGCAGCGGTGGGCTTCACCTCGATAAACGCCTGGGTCTCCTTCATCGAAATCGTCCCGACTTCCAGCGCTGTAGGTCAGATCAAAGATGGTGCGGCCATCGTAGACCCGGTAGCTGTCGGTGCAGAGTTCGGTCGAACCCGCGAGAGAGGCGCTGAAAAGGCCGCTCAGAGGGTCCGAAATGCCAGATGCGGCGTGCTCGGCTATGTCGGCGACCCTGTATTCCGCCAACTGATAACTGCGAGCAGCGCTCGGTACATCCTGATCGTTCCAGGTGATTGTCGTTTGGCGATCACCTTTGTTGGATTCTGTTTCGACGTAGAACATGTGCGGGTCAGCCAGTGATTGCCGGATGGTGCCTTGAGTGTGGGCTTCGAATTCCGAGCTGGCGAAAATGTCGATGAGGCCCTTCGTTTTCAAGCGGCCTTGTAGGGTGTAGCTTTCATCCGTGAAGTTCATGAAAATTTTGAGCGTGGCGATCCGCAAGCCACTGACAAATACGTCATACTTCAGATAAATCGCTTCTTCGTCCGCAGACTGTGCAGGGCCGATTGGTGTGGTTGCGAATGTTGTGAACGCGAATAGGGCAGCGATACACGCTGCAGTGCGGGACTTGTTAAAATATCTGCTAAAGGCCATTTGCCTTGCGCCTCCGATATGCTGGGTTTCTCATGATCCCCTCTCTCGCAGTCTTATAATGCAATTATTCGACTTCCACAGTACGATTGTCGGCAATCCGGTAGCGGTCATCAATGACCGGTGCGGCTTGCACGGTGTTCCTATAAGAGCTTGAAAACACTGCAATTGGGGCAATTGTTGGACACTTGCGCTGTGTCGTGCGCATATTGGCGTGGCTTGGCCTTGACTGATGCGGCCTGCGGGCCTATAGCATCGCGCGGATCAAGCTGCAGGCACATTACCGTGCGCGGCTGACGCGTGGCTTTGAAACGCGCGAAAACGAACTAGTGATATTCATGCGACGGAGTGGTCTATGACCCGGCGATGCGAGTTAACCGGCAAATCGGTTCAATCAGGAAATAATGTTAGCCACGCGAATAATAAGACGCGGCGCCGGTTTCTGCCGAACCTGTGCAATGTTTCGCTTCTGAGCGATTCGCTTGGGCGTGCTTTCAGACTGCGCGTCAGCGCCAATGCGTTGCGGACAGTAGAGCATCGTGGAGGGCTTGATGGTTTCCTCTTGAAAGCCCGCGACGTGGAATTGTCGTTGCGCGCCAAGAGAATCAAGCGGTCGATCGAAAAGTCGCAAGTCAGCGCCTGATTTCTTCTCTATTCCGGTAAAGCAAACTGAAGCAGCAATGTACGCTGCAGCGGGTTGAAATTGTCGTCTGACATCAAAGTCAGGCGCAATTCGCCATTGGCACTGCGGTGTGCTGCAATCGCTTCCATGTTATCAATTGTGGCACGCGGCTGATCCGCCTCCAGCAGGACTTCTCCACGGATCAGGCGTCCTGCTGAAATGTCACTGCGCGGAAGCCGCCTTATGCGCATTCCCGCAAGCATGAGGGCGCTCAAGCGGCGTTCCAGTATCAAGACATCACCGTCAGGCAGCACGACAAGATCTGTGATGTCAAAGTCACCGGATCGTTCGACGGCCAGTTCGCCGGGTGTGCTGCCGCCGATGATCCAGCCGAGGATATTTCCATCTTCATCGAGGTGGCGTTCGCTGAGGGCGAGAATGGCCTCTTCACCGGCCGCGCCGCGCGACAACAGGCCAACGGCTTCGAGCTCCTTGTTGGCGGGCCCCTGGGTTGCCGCATCGGGAAGGCTGATCAGGGTCGGAACTGAGGCAAATCCGTCGGTGCCGAAAGCAAATCTCAATATGCGTTCCTGGCGCTCAAGAGCCATGTAAACATCACCAACAAAACCAAGCGATCCGTATGAGGCGAGCCCCTCGGCGTCCTGCGCGGACTTGCCCGTGAGCGGAGTGCCCGAGATGCCGAGTACCGGTGCGGTTTGGGCGGTCTCAACATTGCTGAGACTGCCGTTGTCGTAGACGATCGTGGCTGTGAGCCATTGACCCTTGTCGCTCACGGCAAGAAGGCTAAAGCCATTAGGCGAGACAATCAGTCCGGAGTAACCGCCGAAAGCATCGTCATCGCTTGTAATCTCGAGACCACCACGCCATTCGAGCATGCCAAAATTCTGCAGCTCAGGGGTTTGTGAGTGGAAATGAACCGGCACGGCCTCAATCAGCACGCCCCGTCCGGATTGCGCATGGGCGCTGCTGCAGACGGCAAAAGACCAAAGCGCCAGGATCAAAAATTTAAACAATCTTGCCGGCGACAAGCGAGGCGTCAATGGACGCTCCTGGCGCGTCTGCGGCCACGACCAGCCGTCGCGGGCGTGTTGCGCGAAGTTTCTTCGAACAGTTCCGCCAGTTTGTCGGTCATGGCGCCGCCAAGCTCTTCGGCATCCACGATTGTCACGGCGCGCCGATAATAGCGGGTGACATCATGGCCGATTCCAATGGCGATGAGTTCAACAGGTGACCGGTTTTCAATTTCCTCGATCACCATTCTCAGGTGCTGCTCAAGATAGTTACCTGAATTGACGGACAGAGTGGAATCATCAACAGGCGCACCATCAGAAATTACCATCAAGATGCGCCGTTGTTCCGGGCGGCCTATCAATCTGGAGTGTGCCCACAAGAGGGCCTCACCGTCGATGTTTTCCTTCAGCAGGCCTTCACGCATCATCAATCCAAGATTGCGCCGGGCGCGCCTCCACGGGCTGTCTGCGGACTTGTAAATGATATGCCTCAGGTCGTTCAGACGGCCTGGCGTGTCGGGCTTGCCGGAGGCGAGCCATTTTTCGCGGCTTTGGCCGCCTTTCCAGGCGCGCGTGGTGAAACCAAGAATTTCAACCTTCACGCCGCAGCGCTCCAGCGTGCGGGCCAGAATGTCAGCGCAGGTGGCGGCAACGGTAATGGGGCGGCCGCGCATAGAGCCGGAATTGTCGAGGAGGAGTGTGACTACCGTGTCTCGGAAGTTTGTGTCCTGTTCCACCTTGAACGACAAAGGATGCATCGGATCGGTGATCACCCGGGTCAGGCGGGCGGCGTCCAGGATGCCTTCTTCAAGATCGAAATCCCAGGACCGGTTTTGTTTGGCCATGAGACGCCTTTGCAGCCGGTTTGCGAGCCGGGAGACAACGCCCTGCATGTTGGACAACTGCTTGTCGAGATATTCCCGCAGGCGGCCCAGTTCTTCGGCATCGCAGAGATCTTCCGCCGCGATCGTCTCATCAAACTCCGGCGTGAAGACTTTGTAGATGGGTTCCGGGGGCAGGTTGGAGAACGGCATCTGCGGCCGGTAGGGGTC
>JAJFHB010000356.1 GCA_021775795.1 Hyphomicrobiales bacterium
AGCCCCACGCTTGCTCGGCGTCAGGGCGTGAAGTTCGTCGAGAACGATCGCTCTGAGATCACCGAACAGTCTCTCCGCATGAGGATTGGCCAGCAGGAGAGCGAGTTGCTCGGGAGTGGTCATCAAGATGTCGGGCGGGTGGCGAAGCTGACGTTGGCGTCTGGACTGCGGCGTATCACCGGTGCGCGTCTCAACGCTCACCCCAAGGCCCATTTCGTCGATGGGCTGCTCCAGGTTACGAGCGACATCGACAGCGAGTGCTTTGAGCGGTGAAATATACAGCGTGTGCAGGCTATCTGTACGCTGCAGGCCTGAACGCCCCCGCGCATGCAGTTCAACAAGGGTCGGCAAAAATCCCGCCAGGGTCTTACCGCCGCCCGTGGGGGCTATGAGCAGGCAGGATTGCCCCGTCAGCGACAACTCGAGCAAACGCAACTGATGATCGCGCGGTGCCCAGCCCCGGGATGCAAACCAGTCCATGAAGTTGAGCGGCAGCAGGTTGCCGTCAACTGCTGTCCCGTCTTCTATTTGCTGCAATGATTCTTGCGCGTCCATCTCGCCAATTATAGGCGATTTAGAAGATCGATGGTGCGTGGCATTTGCCGTCGTGCTAGAGCCGAAAACATGATGTCTGCCCGACCCTCTTCCGGTGAGGCTCCAAGGCTCGGTCATCGGGCTGTACTTGCCATCGCCGTGCCAATCATGGCCTCGAATGTGTCCGAGCCTTTAATCGGCGTTGTAGACACCGCCATTCTTGGACAACTCGGTGATGCCTATCTTATCGGCGCCATCGCTGTTGGCAGTGTCATCTTCAGTTTCTTGTTCTGGGCCTTCGGGTTTTTGCGGATGGGAACTTCCGGGCTTGCGGCTCAGGCTGCCGGGGCACGCGACGATGACGAATTGCGCGCCGTATTAGGGAGAGCCTTGCTCATCGCAGGTATTTGCGGTGTGGCGCTCATTTTGTTGTCACCTGTTATCGGTGACACAGCCTTTCATCTCGTTGAGGGCTCAACGGCGGTCGAAAGCCACGCAAGAGACTATTTCGACATCCGGATCTGGAGCGCGCCTGCAGCCCTGATGAATTATGTTTTCCTTGGCTGGTTCATCGGTGTCGGCCGGGCCCATATTGCTTTCATTTTGCAGTTGCTCCTCAATCTCTCCAACACCGTGCTCGATGCGGTTCTGGTACTTGGATACGACATGGGTGTTGAGGGTGTTGCGATTGGCACTGTTGTCGCTCAGTTCATCGCGGCCCTGGCGGGCGTGTGGCTGATGAAACGGGAACTGGGGCTTCGAACCGGCGCCTGGAGCTGGCCGCGCATAACTTCTGCGGTAATGTTGCGGCGGACGATTGCCGTTAACACGGACATCTTGATCCGCACGATCTGCCTGATTTTTGCATTCACCTGGTTCACGGCGCAGGGCGCCAAGCAGGGTGACATCGTGCTTGCCGCAAATGCTGTGCTTTTCAACATCGCTATGGTCGTGACCTATCTCCTGGATGGCTTTGCCTTTGCCGCCGAAACCCTGAGTGGCCAGGCCGCCGGTGGCCGTGATCGGGCGCGCTTTCTGGATGCGGTAAAACTGTCCAGCCTTTGGGCTGCTGTCGGTGGGGTGTTGATGAGCCTTGGCATCTGGCTGCTGGGTGAATGGTGTATTGATCTTCTCACGGTCAATGAGGAGGTTCGGGCGACGGCACGGATTTATCTGTTCTGGGCCGTTCTGTTTCCCATAACAGGCGTTGCCTGTTTCCAGTTCGACGGCATTTACATTGGCGTCACGCGCACAGCGGACATGCGAAACATGATGCTGATCAGTGTCATCGTCTATTTTGCAGCCTGGTCTTACCTGACGCCACTCTATGGCAATCATGCGCTTTGGGCCTGCCTGGTGATCTTCTTCATAATCCGGGCGCTGACGCTTGGTGCCCGTTTTCCAGCCCTCGTGCGCGATACATTTCCGCTTGCTGCGAGAACAGATGGAGCACGCCTGCCACATGAGTAATGCAGAAAGGGAAGGTCAATTCCGCGAGGCGTTTGTTCAGCAGGCAAAATGGTGCAGGCAACTGGGTTCACCGCTTACCGGCCTGCTCATGGACTGCCTGGCGCACAGTCTTGATCACAAGACCCAGACCGGCCGCACGGTGCTTTCCTGGAGTGGGCATTTTGATGCGATGGGCGATGCGGTGCCGCTACGGCTTGCCGGGGCCCTGCATGCTCTTGTGAGGCGTGGCAGATTGCCAGGACTTGCCGCGCATTATCCTCCGGCGCCACTTGCCGATCCAGATGTCTTTCAAGAAGCGGTTTGCGCCGCGATCGTTGAGGCGGATGAAGAAATACTGCCATGGCTTGAATTTGCACCGCAAACGAACGAAGTCGCACGCTCGGCGGTCCTGCAGGCCGGCCTCAGCCTTATCGCCGAGGAAACCAGACTGCCACTGGCCTTGTTTGAACTCGGAGCAAGCGCCGGTCTGAATCTGTTTGCCGACCGCTACAGTTATGATCTTAACGGGACAGCATTTGGGGAAACAGGTTCGGCTGTGCAGCTTTCACCGTTGTGGCAGGGCCCAGACCCTTCTTCTTACAGGTATCATGTTGCAAGCCGTCGTGGTTGCGACAGGAACCCTTTGGACGTGAGCGATCCGGGGCATCGCGAGCGGCTCATCTCCTATGTGTGGCCGGACCAGCCCGAGCGGTTTCAGCGTGTTGAGGCTGCTATCGATATTGCGAGGGCCGAGCCACCACACCTGGACAAGGCGGATGCCGCAGACTGGGTTGAGGAGATGTTCAATGCGCCGCCAGAGCGCGGTCGGGCGCGGGTTTTGTTCCACACCATCGCCTACCAGTATTTCGATGCAGATTCGAAGGCGCGTATCGAGACGAAAATGGAAGAGGCCGGTGCCCAAGCGAGTGATGATGCGCCTCTCGCCTGGCTTTCGTTCGAGCAATTTGAGCAAGACGGGCCACGCCTCACCCTGCAGCAATGGCCGGACCGGACACAACGGGTGCTCGCACACGCCGATGCGCACTGCCGCAGCATCATGTGGGCGGGGTGATTTGGCGGTTTTCATAAACATACTGGACAGTCAGTATGTTTCTTGGCTAGCATTTCATCATGCAACCCATGCGAAAGACCAAACGCGAACAGCGTGAAGCAAGCATAGAAGCGATTCTTGGCTCTGCGCTTTCGCTTTTTGTGTCGCAGGGATTTGAGCGCACCACGATTGATGAAATTGCGGAACGCGCAGGCCTCTCAAAGGGTTCCGTTTATTTTTACTTCGAAAGCAAAGAGGGGCTGCTTTACGCGCTGTTTGATGAAATCGAGGATGTCGTCATCGGCCGCATGCTCGAAGGCGTCGCTGCCGCGGGGCCGTCTGCTGGGGCCAAGATCGCAGCCTTCATCAACGGACAAGCTGAACTGGGTGTATCGCATCCAGATCAGGTGCTTCTTCTCATTCTTATTTCGCTTGAGTTCAACGGCGAGGGCGGCCGCATCGAAACGCGGGCGCGAAGCATTTATGACCGTCTCTACACAACACTTGGCGAAGTTGCAGCACTAGGCCGGGCACGCGGCGAGTTCCGCACGGACCTGCCTGTGAAAGAACAGGTGGCCATCATTGTGGCCGGTCACGATGGGACCTTTCTCGAGTGGCACCGCCGGCGAGATCAATTCGATGGCGGCAAGCTTGTCCGCGCCTTGCGCACGGCGACCCTTGCCGGCCTTTCCTCACTTCATCAACCGGGCGCATGAACCGCCAGATGCAGACATCAGCAAGGAGCTAGGCAATGTCCGAAGCGGAAGAGTTTGAACGCAAGAACCATATGGATACGGCGGGCTCAAGCCTGCGCATGTTCAAGAAGGATGATCCTGAAATGCCGCCGGAGTACCGGGAGTTCATGATCAAGCTGCTTAAGTATGCCCATGTCGAAAACAACGCCAACCCACACTACAAAGTTCTGCTCGCCAATATTGCCAATGCCGGGCTGCGTTACGCTCCGGACGGGCGCGCCATGACCATTGAGGCAGAGATCATCAAGCAGGAGGTGAATCATGGTCAGATCGTCGCGAAAATCATCGAGAGCCTGGGCGAAGATCCTTTCATCGACAAGGAAATAGGTCAGTACGCTTTTCGCATGCCACTCGAGAGCTGGGTGGATGTGTCCTGGTTCCATGGTCTCATAGATCGGGTCGGACTTTATGTAGGGATCGAATGGATGGGCAGCACTTATGAGCCGCTTGCCGAGGTATCCG
>JAJFHB010000357.1 GCA_021775795.1 Hyphomicrobiales bacterium
CAAATCCGAACGCGCCGGTGGCGCCTCCGGCCTATTCCCCTGTCCTGAGTGGTTATGAAGGCGACGCTACGCTCGATCGTGCGGGCGATTGGAGAGGGCTCAATGATCTGATGGAACAGATTGGTGGCCCTGCAGGACAACATCGTGAACCCGATGAACCGATCCGCGAACGTTGAGCGTCGGTGTCTGTCGAGATTTACAGGGGAGAGGGTCATGAAAAAAACAGTTAAACAGCCACTTTTGCGCCTGTCGGTTGCTTTGGTGGCCAGCCTTGGGCTGGCAGCGTGCGCATCGCCGGACGAAGAAGGCGCCTTGCGCAGCGTCAACTCACTGGTGGTAGAACGGGCCGGGGAAACGGTCGTCTGGCATCGCGACGATGCTTCGCGCGAGCAGGCCGCATTTGCGGTACGCAACCTGCTCTCTGAGCCGTTATCTGCAGAAGGCGCCGTGCAGTTTGCGTTTCTGCGCAATCCGGCTATCCAGGCCAGTCTGGCAAATCTTGGGATTTCCGAAGCGGATGTGGCGCAGGCTGGACGCTTACGCAATCCGGTGTTCTCGATTGAACGTGTCGCCGGCGGTGGGGCCGTCGAAGTGAGCCGGCAGATTTTGTTTTCGCTCATGTCGCTTCTGACGTTGGAAGCCCGCACCGAAATTGCCCGCAGCGATGCTGAAGGTGTCAGGTATGAAGCGGCGCTCGAAATTGTTCAGGCAGCAAATGAAGTTCGAACGGCGTGGGTGGAAGCTGTCGGTGCGCGTGAACGTTCCAGGCTGGTTGACCGGATATTCAATTCTGCTTCTGCTGCAGAAGAACTGGCGCAACGCATGGTGGTTGCGGGAAACATGTCCGCACTTGAACAGGCGCAAATAAAGGCCAATCTGGCTGAAGTTGCCGGGCAAAGGGGCGAACTCCGTGCCGCCGCTGAAATGGCTCGGGAGCGGCTCATCCGTGCCATGGGTGTCTGGGGAGATGACCTCGGATTTGAATTGCCCAACGATCTTCCATCGTTGCCAGGCGCAGTGCGTGATTTTGGAGCGATCGAGCGTATTGCGATTTCCCAGAGGCTGGACATTCGTGTCGCCCGGACACGGGTGCAAACGCTTGCCCGCAATCTTGATCTTACGAAGGCGAGCGCGGTGATCAGCCTGGTTGAGGTGGGTTTGAGTATCGACTCCGAACGGGAGCCGGAAGAAGACGACATCTTCAGGCGTGATCTGGTTGGCTTCGAGTTCGAGTTTGAAATTCCGATTTTTGACCAGGGCGAAGCCCGTATTTCGCGGGCCACGTGGGAATACATGCAGGCAGTGGAACAGTTGCGATCGCTTGCTGTCACGGCGCGCTCGGAAGTGCGTGAGGCCTACGTCGCTTATCGGGCGAGCCTTGATCTGGCACGTCACTATCGTGACGTTCTCGTACCGCTCAGGGCCCAGATTTCGCAGGAAGAACTCGTTCGTTACAATGGCATGCTGGCAAGTGTCTTCGACCTCCTGTCGGCCACTGAACAACACTCCGCCGCCTCTATTGCTGCTCTCGACGCCAGGCAGGATTTCTGGATGGCGAACGACACTATGGATGCGGTGCTGCTTACCGGCACTGCTTCCGCGCCAGGTCTTGGCGGTGGAACCGAGATGGCTGCCGCCGGTGGCGCTGAAGAACATTAGAAACTGAATTCACGACCCAGAAATGGAGAATGTAAAATGAACAGACGCAGTTTCATGGCCACATCAGCGGCCGCTGTGCTCGCAGCGGGCGCAGTGCCCCGAAGCGCCCTGGCAAGTCTGCCGGAAGCGGCAGTCTCGGAAGGGCCGCAAATGATTGTGCCGCCGCTGCCAACGGAAGGGCGGCCCTATCTTCCTGTCGCCACACTCAACAGTTGGTCGGCACCCTGGCGCATGCGTGATGGCTATAAGGAATTTCACCTGACCGCTGAACCGGTGGAAAGAGAAATCGCCCCAGGCATGAAAGCCTTTCTTTGGGGCTATAACGGCCAGGCTCCCGGCCCGACGATTGAGTGCGTTGAAGGTGACATGGTTCGCTTCTATGTCACCAACAGGCTGCCGGAACACACCACCGTACACTGGCATGGCATTTTGCTGCCCAGCGGTATGGATGGAGTGGGTGGTCTCAGTCAGCCCCAGATTAAGCCGGGCGAAACCTTCGTCTATGAGTTTGAAATGAAGAAGTCCGGCACCTTCATGTACCACCCCCATGCGGATGAAATGACGCAGATGGCCATGGGCATGATGGGCTTTTTGATCGTGCACCCCAAAGAGTTTGAAGAACACAAGGTCGACCGCGATTTTGTCTTTCTGATGAGTGCCTACGATATCGATCCCGGATCCTACACGCCGCGCGTCAACACGATGTCCGATTTCAATCTGTGGACCTGGAACAGCCGCTGCTTTCCCGGCATCGATCATATTGTGTGCTCGCAAGGCGACAAGGTTCGGATCCGCTTTGGCAACCTCACCATGACCAACCATCCGATCCATATGCATGGTTATGACTTTGAGGTGACCTGTACGGATGGCGGCTGGGTGCCGGAAAGCGCCCGCTGGCCGGAAGTGACGGTGGATTGCGCCATCGGGCAGATGCGGGCGTTCGAGTTTACGGCGGATGCACCCGGTGACTGGGCCATTCACTGCCACAAGTCACACCACACAATGAATCCCATGGGGCACGACGTGCCGACAATGATCGGGGTGGATCACCGTGGAATTGCCTCACAAATTGTCGAACTTGAGCCGGATTATATGGTCATGGGCGAAAGAGGCATGGCGGACATGGGCATGATGGAAATGCAACTGCCGCGAAACACCCTGCCGATGATGACCGGCTGGGGACAGTTTGGCCCGATTGAGATGGGCGGCATGTTTTCGGTTGTTAAGGTTCGCGAAGGCCTTGCCGACCGCGATTTTTCAGACCCGGGCTGGTACCAGCATCCTGAAGGAACTGTTGCCTACCCGGTTAGCTAATCACCTGTTCCAATAACAATGATGAAAGGAAATTTACGATGAGACATGCCTGGTTATTTGCAGGAATCTGCTTTGCTCTGGCTCTGGTGGCACCGACCGCAGGGTACAGTTCCGACGTCCCTTATGTGGAAGGTGACATCAGGGGGATCGA
>JAJFHB010000358.1 GCA_021775795.1 Hyphomicrobiales bacterium
ATTGCAATATCTGAAATGAAACGTGCATTGACCTGTGTGTACTGGGTCATGTCCGGAAGAAAAAAGCCGACAATGCGCTCGCCGGGTTTAACTGACAGGACGCCATCCAATTTTCCCATAGCCTGGTCAACTGACGTCACAACTACAGATTCGTCTGTGGATTCGAACACTCTTGCCGACGCGCCCGGCCTGAGAATCAGATGTTCCAGATCACCGCTGACTTCAGAGACGAGCAATACGCCCTGCACGTCTCCGATAGGCGAAACGTCTTCAAAATTCAGGGTCGCCCTGATGGTCTCGCCATCCCGATAGAATAGCTTTTCTATGTCCAGCGTGATTGAGGTTTTGCCTTCATCCGATGATAGATTCATACCATTTGATGCAGACAATGCTGCATCTGCAATCTTCACTACCTGGCATGCAACATTGTTGTTCTCGTTGGTTTCAACGACGGTTTCTGCCGGGTCTATACGGGCGCAGATGTGGTACTCACCGGGAGGTGTGTTTCCCGGTATCATCGCACCGCTTATGTCAATTGGCGCAGATTCGCCCACCGCAAGGTCGCGTGTTTTCACCGACTCACTGCCGCGCAAAGATACGTCTTCGCGGTACAATACGCCGTCAATTGCGGCTCCCTGTGGAACCTCAGTGTCGCTCGACAAGACGACATTGACCGAATAGCCGGTGGGATTGTCCCGGTTCCCCGGTGCCGGACCAGAGCCGGCATTGCTGACGACGACGCGCGCATCCGTTCCCAGAGTAGCGCCTGGTTCCAGCGTGTCGGGCAAGCCGTCGAACGAGACAATCAGATCCGCAAACGCGCTGACTTCTACTGCCACGCAGACTACGTTATTGCTTTCATCGGTCTCATCGACATTGTTGGCAGGATCAATTCGAGCGCAAATCTGATAGGCGCCAGGGGGCGTGTCATTGGGTATGGAGGCGCTGTTGAGATCATGGAACCAGAAATCACCGGCTGCCAAGTCATGGGTTTTTTCCACCCGACCATTCCGCAACAACACGTCTTCCTGGAACGATTCCCCTTCGGCCGAGAGACCCTCCGGAAGCACATCGTCGCTCGACAGTACGACATCGATGGTGTAGCCGCTCTGATCCTGCAGATTGCCGGGCGCGGTTCCAATGCCCGCATTGCCGCCAATAACCCGGGCTGCGTCACCCAGTTCACCACCGGGCGCAATGCGATCAGGTATGCCTTCCAGAGATACGATCAGATCTGATGGCGCCACAACGGTCAATTGACGACAGGCGACATTGTTGTTTTCATCAAACTCCACGACAACATCAGCAGGATCAATTCGGGCGCAGATCTGATATCTGCCGGGAGGTGTATCCTGCGGTATGGCATCATTGCTGATCGAGAATGCAGCTGACTCAGCGGTTGTAAGATCGGTTGTCGTGCTCGTTCTTCCACCGCGCAGGAGAGCATCTTCTCTGTAGTTTGGTTGATAGATTGCCATGCCGGGAGGCACTAAGCCGTCACTGGATAGTACGATATCAATCACGTAGCCGCGCTGACCTGGCTGATTTCCAAGGGCCGTACCACTACCTGCGTTGCCCGCAATGACACGGGCATTGCCGCCAAGGGAGCCGCCAATTTGAAGGCTGTCCGGCAAACCCTCCAATGACACGATAAGGTCGGTTGGTGCGACAACTGTGACGGCACGGCAGCTAAAATTGTTGCTTTCATCAAACTCGGCGACAAATTCAGCCGGGTCAATTCGAGCGCAAATGTAATAGTTGCCCGGTGGTGTGTCTGCGGGAATGGCATCGTTGCTTAGGGAGAACGAAGCATGATCGCCTGATGAGAGATCGGTTGTGCTGCTTGTTCTGCCGCCGCGTAAGAGAACGTCTTCGCGAAACCCCGGTTGGTAAGTCGCCAGGCCGGGTGGCACCGATAAATCCTGTGACAGGATGACATCGATCAAATATCCGCTCTGTCCGGCAGTGTTGCCAAAGGCCAATCCGCTGCCGATGTTGCTCGCGATGACACGGGCATCCGCGCCCAAATTGTCGCCAGGCCTGAGTGTGTCGGGCATGCCATCGAAGGAAATAATCAAGTCCGCGGAAGCGACAACCTCTATGGCCCAGCATGCCAGATTATTGGCTTCGTTGGTTTCTACAACAACGTTTCCCGGGTCCACGCGGGCGCAGACGTGATACTTTCCGGGCGGTGTATCGGGGTGAACGCGCTGGTGTTCCAGGCTGTGTTGTGACCACCCTGAGCGGGTGATGTCTTCCGTTTCGGCCACTCTGCCATTCTGCACAAGCGCATCTTCCTGGAAAACGGAACTTGCCGGTGCAAAGCCTTCAGGCACGCGATTGTCGGATGACAGGACAATGTCGACAACGAAGCCACGCTGCTCGGTTGTGTTTCCCGGCGCGATTCCAGTGCCAATGTTCTGCACGATCATTCGTGAAGAAATGCCGAGCGATTCTCCGGCGGCAATTCGTGTGTCGATGCCGTCAAGCGACACAATAAGATCACTGCGCTGGAACTCATCTTGAGGCGAATAAGCCTCGCCCGTCTGTTCGTTCTGGCCAGTTTCAGGGGTGTTTTGTTCAGGAATGTTCTGTTCGGGAATGTTCTGGGCGGCAATTTCAATTGTTTGGCAAACTGAATTGTTTGCTTCATTACTCTCGGTCACCACCCGATCAGGATCGATTATGGCGCAGAATTGATATGTGCCCTGTGTCAGCGTTTGCGGGTACCATTCGGTGCCGACCTGAAACCCAAGACCGGTTCCAGGAGCAATGTCTGATGTCATCGAAAACCGCTTGCGGCCGTAAAATGTGTCGTCACGCGAGAGACTGACATCGATGACGTAACCCAGTTGGCCGTTCAGGTTTCCCTGAGCCCTGCCGTTTCCCTGGTTACCGGCGATCACCCGGGCGCTTCCAATCAATGAAGCATATTCCGTGATTGCCGGCAGGCCTTCCAAAGAAACAATGAGGTCTGCAGGTGATTGGATGTCTTGCCCGGTTGCGGACTTAGGGCTTAACGCTGCTGTTGCTACAAATGACAGGGCACATGTTATCCATATGATTTTCCTGTTCATGGTATGTTCCTTCACCGTCCGCAGGGCGAGGCGAGATGACAATCCCATAGAGCAACATGTGACTTCGAGCCCCTGATCAAACGAAGCCGTCGAACTCAGTATACTGAGTTCTGATGCTATCGCCAAATTGTGCAAATGTTGCGGCGGCGATATTTGCTGCGCATTTTTTGACATGGCCCGTCCCGTACAGGCGAACCCAGTCTACGGTCAGGGCTGCAGCCGACTGTCAAATGAACTGAAAATGAACGTGCAGTTCGAAGTTGGTTCAGCCGGGCTTCGCTAGGGTGGGCTCACACTGATTGTTCAAAGACAGTCGCTTTGGGAGTAGAAGCCATGATCAAAAAGACACTTGTTGCCGCCGCCATCGTTGCAGGGATTGCAGCTTTTCAGCCTTCCAATGCGAATGCTGGCTCCGGCGTGAATTTCTATTTCGGCTTTTCCGGCCAGGGAAATAGCTCATATTCGTCCAATTCGTATGGTGGTGGTTCCTCCAACTCATATGGTGGCGGAAATTATTATGATGATCGCCTGACCTGTCGTCAGATTCGCCGCGCCCT
>JAJFHB010000359.1 GCA_021775795.1 Hyphomicrobiales bacterium
ACAAAGCAGAGCAAGGCCAGGAACATGAACCAGGTGACAATCGCACTGGCAACACCGGCACCAACCAGCCCCATTTCGGGAAAACCGAAATTTCCGAACATAAATGCGTAATCCGCAAGTGCATTGACGCAAATGCCCGTGAGAACGACGACAAGCGTGGCACGTGGCCGCGCATGGGTAGCGAGGAGTTCGCTTACAACCAAAAGCCACAGGGCGGGCAGAAAGCCCAGGACCATTATTCTCACGTAAGACTGGCTGACAGTCGCCAGGTCAACATCCTGACCCAGGAATTCAAGGATTGCCTGGGCATGCCAGATGATCGCCGTTCCAGGAACAGCCAATACGATCGCCACCCAGAAACCCTGGCGAAAGGTGCGCCGGACCATGCGGAAACGGCGGGCGCCAAGATGTTGCGCCATAATGGGCGCAACGGCCGCCAGCACGCCCAGGGCAAAATACTCGATGAAGGCATAGAAGTGCCCGGCCAGCGAGCCGGCCGCGAGGGAACTCGGCCCGAGCCACCCCATCATCAAAACATCCGTCGTGATGATGGCCATGAAGGCCAGTTCGGTGAATACGAGTGGCACGGCAAGCTTCGCCATTGCACCTGCTTCGCGGCGCCACGGCATCATGCTTTGCGGTGATTGGCGTTTGAGATCTTTGGTCGCGGTCATGCTGTTTCTATCCAATGGGAGCGATGGCATGCGCGTTCATGCAAGAACAGTCGGTCAGATTTTTCCGGGGCAATGAGCGCGCGTCAACATCCAGCCTTTGGGCTGGGGGAAAGGGAAGGCAGAGCCTTCGTTACCAAGTGTTGAGGCGCGTTTTCATGCTGGAGATATAGGTCACGCAGAATCGGCAGTCAAGCCGAACAGGTCAAACGATGGCAATGCGAGCGCAGCCAGCCGGGCTCTCATCGATGGCGCCTGGCACTGATCAAAGGCCGTCTTCCCTTCGCCGCTCACGGGTGTAAGCTGTGAGGCCCCATGAGGAAGGATTACCACGATGAACATCTGCCGGGAGCTGATCGCCGATCGCAGTGCCTGGAAAGGGCCGGAGCTCGGGTCGAAGGATGAATATGCGCTCGAACTGACGCCGCATCACTTTGCAGCTTTCGATGCGGCCCTTGCGCGGTTGCGCGACGGCGGTGTCACACTCGACAGCATGGAGCGGCAAGATTTTGATGTACCAGAGATTGCAGGCGATCTGGCGCAGTGGTTCGCCGAGGTGCAGGAGGGCCGCGGCTTTGTCCTGTTGCGCGGTTTCCCGCTGGAGCGCTACAGCGCCGAAGAAATCGAGCTGATCTACTGGGGCATCGGCACGCATATGGGCATTGGCGTGTCGCAGAGCGTGCTCGGAGACCGTCTCGGGCACGTGACCGATCATTCAAAGCAAGACCCCAACGCGCGCGCCTACCGCAATGCCCGTGAACTTGGACTGCACACGGATTTCTCCGAGATCGTCTCGCTGTTCTCCCTGGCAAAGGCAAAGCGCGGAGGGCTGTCACGGATTGCCTCCGCCACCACAGTGCACAATGAGATTGTGAAACGGCACCCATCGTTGCTGGAACCACTCTATGCGGGCTTTCCTTATTACCGGTCCGGCGAACAGGGACCAGGCGAAGCGCCGGTAACACCCTGGAAAGTGCCCGTATTCAGCTTTCTCGACGGCAAGCTGTCGGCCCGTTACATCCGTGAATATATCAACCGCGGCGCCGAGATCTCCGGTGATGCGCTCGACAGCTTGATGCTCCAGGCCCTCGACCTCTTTGAGAGCCTCGCCAATTCGCCTGACATCTACCTGGAGTTCATGCTCGAGCCCGGTGAGGTTCTGTTCCAGAATAATTTTGTCACCATGCATGCCCGCACAGCCTTCGAGGACGACGAGGCGGCGGGTTTCAAGCGGCATCTCCTCAGGTTGTGGCTCGACGTGCCGTCGGGCCGGCCGGCGCCGCAGGAAATGGAACTCTTTGAAAGCACCGGCATTGCACCGCAGGAGGGCCAGACGCCTTCCGGCAGCGGTGACGTCTACAAGCAGTATGTTGCCAACTGAGGAGCAAGCAGATGGCCATTGCCTTTTCGCCAATTGAGGCCTGCGCCGACACCCAGCCCTTTGCTGAATGCCACGGTGTGAACCTCTCGCAGCCCCTCGACGAAGAGACCGTCGGATGCATCCGTTCCGGGTTGCTGCGTCACGGGTTGCTCTTGTTTCGCGGCCAGCAGGCGATGACACCTCAAGATGAGGTTGCCTTCAACCGGGCGTTTGGCTGGCACGACGACACGCAGCGTGAATTCATCTTCGGTTTCGGTGCACCGACAACGGAACACACTGTGTCCGGCGGGGCGCAGATACCGGCCCTGCCGGAGGTCTCGGTTCTGGGCAATGTGTTCCTTGACGATTATCACGGCATCCGCAACACGCAGCTGGCCTCGGGGTTGGGTTTCACCTATTCCGGCTGGCATGCAGACGGACTGCACGACATGTTTGATGGTTGCCCGGAATTGACCACCATGTTCAATCCGCCGGGCTATCAATCCGGCGCTGGTGGGGAGACTTACTTCACCTCCGGAACGCGCGCTCTGGAGCGCATGGACCCGGAGATCCGCCGCGAACTTGAACACTGCACTGTGGCCTATATCCGCTGCCCTAACGATGAGGCCCCGGACGAAGCACGGCGTGTCACTCCAGGTCCCGCCTATATGACGGACGAAGGCACGCGGCGGCTCGGTTGGGCGGTGAATGCACTCGACCCCGCAGCCGGCATGTTAGATTTTGACCTTCTTCCCGAACATGCCGATGGCGGCGGTCGCCACCGCCCCATCCGCACGCATCCGCAAACGGGAGAGGCCGCGCTTTATGTGACGCCATCACGGGCGATCCAGCTGCTCGATGTGGAAACCGGTGCGGTGCGCCACGACATTGAGGAGACGGTGGATCTTTTGAGCCGGGCACTCCTGCCCTCCGCTCTCCCCGATACCCGCTATGAACATACCTGGCGTCAGGGGGATTTCGTCGCCTGGCTCAACACAACCGTGCTCCACTCCGCCACCGACCCCACCGACACAGTGGGCGACCGGCTGTTGCACCGGGTCCGCCTCTCGGCCCCGAAAACCCGGTGGAAAGACGGGGTGTATCTGAGTGAATAGGTGAAGCAGAACAATGAATCTGCCCGAAGCCTTCCAACGCTATGGCACAACGGCTCTTGCTGAAACGCCTGGCCTCACACATTCGTGGTCAGTTGAAGCTGGCGCTTGCACGCTTTCCATACCCGCATCGTCATCTTGCGGATTCGACATTCAATGCTCAGTTGAGCAGCACGTCATCATCTTGAATTGGGGGAACTGGCATACACCCCTCGATTTGGGCCCGGACGTCGACCAGCTAGTCGAAGAAATGTTCGACCTTCTTCGCGATATGCTAAGTCCAGATATGCGCATTCGCGAATTGTGTGTAGGTTCTGAACCGTACCGTGGGTTTCTGGAATCGTTTGACGGCACCTCATGGGCAACAGAACACGAGATGGGTCTTATATTCTGGAACTACTTTGGCAAGCGGTCGGAGAAAATTTACACGAACTCCACGCTACCAACTCGGACACCCAAAACTGTCCAAGGTGCTGCGCCCGACCAATGATCCGTGTCAAAGCAATGCCGGATTGAGGAACATTTTGCAGGTCGCTCATTTAAGATAACGTCGACGTCGCCAACTGAAACTTTTCGCAGCGGTCGATTCTGAGATGCT
>JAJFHB010000360.1 GCA_021775795.1 Hyphomicrobiales bacterium
ACCCGAAATTCAAGGACAAGTCTGCCCTCGAAGTCATCATGACCACTCTCCATGCGGGCGGAAAGTTTGATTCGAAAGTCTATGAAACCTCTGGCGGTCTGCATGGCGTCGGTGTTTCTGTCGTAAACGCCCTTTCAGAAGATCTGGAAGTGGAAGTTGCCCGCGGGCAGCAGCTTTACCGGATGTCGTTTGTCCGTGGCCGGCCTCGTGGCGCCATTGAGGAGCTTGGCAAGGTTCACAACCGACGCGGCACCCGCGTCCGTTTCCTGCCTGATACCGAAATATTTGGCAAAGGCGTCAGGTTCAGACCCTCCCGCCTGTTCAAGATGGCACGTTCCAAGGCTTATCTGTTCGGCGGTGTTGAGATTCGCTGGAACTGTGACCCGGCTCACCTGAGCGATGGTGACGATACGCCGGAAAAGGCTGTGCTGCACTTTCCCGGTGGCCTTAAGGATTATCTGGAAGAAACCATTGAGGGCAATGCCCGGGTGGTCGAGGACATATTCTCTGGCAACATTTCCAAGCCCGGCGGCCACGGCAGCGTTGAGTGGGCCATTGCCTGGTTTGGCGGGCGCGATGGGTTCATCAATTCCTATTGCAACACCGTACCGACCATCGAAGGCGGCACGCATGAATCCGGCGTTCGCCTCGCGTTGTCGCGAGGCCTGAAATCCTATGGTGAGCTGACCGGCAACAAACGCGCGCAGATGATCATGCCGGACGATGTGCTGACGTCAGCGGGCATCATGCTTTCCGTCTTCATCCGTGAACCGGAGTTCCAGGGCCAGACCAAAGAGAAGCTCGCAACTACAGAAGCTGGACGCATTGTCGAAAATGCCCTGCGGGATCATTTTGATCACTGGCTGACCGGCCACCCCCGTGAGGCAACCAAGCTGTTGGATTGGGTGGTTGAACGGGCCGAAGACCGGGTACGCCGCCGCCAGGAACGGGAAGTCAACCGCAAGACAGCGGTGCGCAAACTCAGGCTACCGGGCAAACTTGCTGATTGCTCTCTCAATCAATCGGCAGGATCAGAGATATTCATCGTTGAGGGCGATTCGGCCGGTGGCTCTGCCAAACAGGCACGAAACCGGAAAACCCAAGCGGTCCTTCCTCTTCGCGGCAAGATCCTGAACGTTGCCTCTGCTGCGAATAACAAAATTGCGCAGAACCAGCAGATCGGCGATCTAACGCAGGCTCTGGGTTGCGGCACAGGAAGCAGTTACCGCGATGATGAGCTGCGCTACGACAAGGTCATCATAATGACCGATGCGGATGTGGATGGCGCCCACATCGCTTCGCTTCTGATCACATTCTTCTTTCAGCAGATGCCCGGTCTCATTCAAAACGGGCACCTGTACCTGGGTGTGCCGCCGCTCTACCGCTTGAGCCAGGGCGCCAAGAATTTCTATGCCCGCGACGATGCTCACAAGGACGAACTGCTGGAATCAGAATTCGATGGTCGCGGCAAAGTTGAAGTCTCGCGCTTCAAGGGCCTGGGCGAAATGATGCCGGCTCAGCTAAAAGAAACTGCGATGGACCCGGCAAAACGTACATTGCTGCGAATTGACGTTGCGGAAGACGACGATAAGGCCACCGCGAGCACCGTCGACCGGCTCATGGGGAACAAGCCGGAAGCGCGCTTCAATTTTATTCAGGAACGTGCCGAGTTCCTGACCGGTGAAGAGCTCGACATCTGATGTCGACGCAACTTCTTGTCGCAAGACTGAAAGGCGGCACCATTGCCGATGATGGCAGCGCCGCTGACATAGAGGTGACCTCTACAACAGGCGAAAAAGTCAACCTGACGGTGAGCTTTCAGCAATTCGACTGGTTGTTGCAATCACTCCTGGAACTCTCAAATGAGTTGTACGAAAGGCAGATTGCGCATGGCCATCTGCTCGAGCGCTCAAGCAGCGAAGATGTTCTGTTGGCAGAAGGCTTCCAAATAGCCGTTGATGCTGGCACCGGCACCGCTCTCATCCAGATTGCCGGTCGCCGGGGCAAGGATGCGCCCTTGGGAATGGGCTCATTCAGCATCAGCAAGACAGAGTTTCTACGCGCCCTCGCGGGTCAATGCATCGGTGCTGCAGACGAAATTGAGCAGCGCCAGCGTCCGATCTGATTGCAATTCCGACTTAGCGTTCTTCCTGAGCTATCACCCACGGTTCCGCCTCGGAATCGCTTTTCCATTCCTGATATGCCGGCAGTGACAAAATGCTGTCCATGTAGCTCTGCACTTCCGCTGATCCGTCTATCTGATAAACAGAAAAACGGCTGACGACCGGGACATACATTGCATCTGCAATCGAAAACCGGCCAAACAGAAACGGTCCATCGCTCGCGCTTTCCAGGCGGCAGTCACTCCAGATTTGTTGAATGCGGGCAATGTCACGGTCTGCCTCTGCAGAAACGTCAATGGCAGACGGTTTGCGCCTGACGTTCATTGGCATTTCGCTGCGAACCGCTCCAAAACCCGCGTGCATCTCGTTTGCCACGACACGGGCTTTTGCACGAAGTGCGCGGTCCTTCGGCCAAAGCAGCTTCTCCGGATGGGTTTCAGCCAGATACTCGAGAATGGCAAGAGATTCCCAGACCCGAACATCACCGTCTACGAGGACAGGAACCCGGCCTGCGGGAGAGTGGTCAAACAGAGCTTTGTTCGAACTTGAACCATCTTCGGTTTCATCGAAGTTCAGTCGCACCTGTTCCTCGACAAATTCAATGCCGGAGTGACGCAACGCAATCCAGGGCCTGAGTGACCACGACGAATAGTTCTTGTTACCAATTACCAGTTTCATCTCTGCAAGCAGCTTTCTAGCCGCGCCCTTCATCAACAAACCGGCGGACCGGTTTGACCTTTGGCGGCCTTGCAGGCGGCTTCCGGGTTGTGATCTCAATCTCGATTTTCATGCGCGGATCGACCAGAGATGACACCACCGTTGTATTGGCCGGGCTTGCATCACGCATATAGCTTCCAATAACCGGCGCAATCGCCTCGAAGTCGGACTGTTCAGCCACATAAACACGAATACGTGTTGCTTCAACAAATGAGCTTCCCGCCTCATCCAAAGCCTTTTCGATGTTGCGGAACGTCTGGTGGGTCTGCTCGACGGGATCATCTGATATTGTCCCGGCTGCATAATCAAACCCGGTGGTTCCCGACACCATGATCCAGTCACCACCCGGGTCCGGCAGCACAACGGCGCGCGCATACCCTGCAAGCTCCTCAAATGTGGAGCCAGAAAAAATTCGGCCGCCACGCCGCATCTTATTTTTCATAGTCCTCGACCTCGCCGCCTGCCTTTTTCCAGGCACCGAAACCACCGCCCATGTTGTAGACGGGCTTCAATCCCATGCGTTGTGCCACCTGGGTGGCCAATGCCGAGCGCAAGCCACCTGCACAATGAAAGATAAAGGCCTGGTCTTCAGAGAATATTTCCTTGTGATAGGGACTTTCCGGGTCAATCCAGAATTCGACCATCCCCCGCGGGCAGTGAAATGAGCCTGGTACCCGGCCCATGTGATGGAGCTCGCGGACATCGCGAATATCAACCATCACAACATTGTCCCGGCGCGCCATTTCGATGGCTTCTTCCGGCGTCAGCGTTTCAATTTCAGCCTCTGCTTCATCGCAAAGCTGCTTGTAACCAACTGTAATGTCCTGTGTCATATTTTGCCCTTTCTGCGATACGCAATGCCCCCCGCAGAGCCCGCGCAATCAATTAGTTCATTCGCTCAACGGCAACCGCCGTCGCTTCGCCGCCGCCAATGCATAA
>JAJFHB010000037.1 GCA_021775795.1 Hyphomicrobiales bacterium
CCCGGGGGCCGCAGCGCCCAAGCTCGTTACCCGCGAGATGATCAAGAACATGGTGCCGGGTTCGGTTGTCGTTGATGTTGCCATCGACCAGGGCGGTTGCTTTGAAACCAGCAAGGCAACGACGCATGCCGACCCCACGTACATCGTCGATGACGTGGTGCATTATTGCGTGGCCAACATGCCAGGCGGTGTGGCGCGTACCTCCACATTTGCTCTTAACAATGTGACACTTCCCTTTGGCCTCGCACTTGCCGACAAAGGCTGGCAGCGCGCACTCATCGGTGATCCACACCTGTGCAACGGTCTGAATGTGTGCCGCGGAATGGTGACCTACGAAGCGGTCGCCGAAGCGCTCGGCTACGAATACACCCCGGCGGAAGAAGCTCTGAAAGACTGAGCTATTCGGGTTTGTCGAAGCTCATAACCTTCGACATGAAGGCTAGATCGGTGCCGGCTGTCACAAGGCCGGCACCGTTGAACATTGCTTCGAAATTTTCTTCAACGTAGGTGCTGAAAAACGGCTCGTGGAAGCGCGCGGGAAAGAGTTCCAGCAATCCGTCGTAATCCTCAACGTCGCCAAACTGCAGAGAATCCACCAGAACGAATCTGCCTCCCGGCTTGAGAACGCGGGCAATCTCTGCTGCGATGATCCGCCGGACTTTTGGCGGCAGTTCGTGAAAGAGAAAAATACAGGTGATGAGATCCTGTGAGGCATCTGCAAACGGCAGATGTTCTGCATTTGCCGTGATTATGCTGCAGGCGCGGCGCCGGCGCAGATGATTGCGTGCTTCCTGGGCATAGGCATGGGAGAGATCAACACCGGTGACCGTCAGCCTTGGAAATGCGGCCTTTGTGAATTTGAGGAAGCGGCCTGTTCCGCAGGCCACGTCCAACAGCTGCAGGTCCTGCTGCCGGCGCGTTGAGATGTAATCGTGCACGGGCACCAATGCCTGGCGGCGCATGGCATTGGCGGTGCCGGAGAACAACACCTCAACCTGCATGTCGTAGATTTCAGCACTGTCTTCGGTTAGATAGCCGCCGGACTGGAAGTGAAAGTTCTGCAGAAAATAGCGCGGCAGCTTGTCCCGCATTTCATCCGTAAAGACCTCCTGTCCGCCGCCTTCCTGACGCCGCCGTGTTGCCTCCGGCAGATCGGCGAAGAACTTGCGGCTTGTGGATAGAAGCGAACGCGGCCCAACATCACCGTCAAACGGTTCGGGATAGATGCCGAGTTCAACGTTGGACAAATCACGCTGAAACAGCTTCAGCATGTCCGCCATCATCTGCTTTTGGTTTGGAACCGGTCTTGTCGGTTTCGGCGGTTGCGCGTCACCGCTGCCATCGCTTGTGTAAAACCGCCTGGCAGCTTGATAATGACCCATGAACCAGGCAACTCTGAGCCCCTGCGAGGCGGCAAACCGGGCTCTTGAGACAGGTGAAGGCATCGTATCGAACAACTCGCTTTACGGGGTTCTCGGAACACAATTCTAAAGCTTGAGCGCCGGCGTTCAAGCCCCTGAAGGCTTCAGCCTTTTGTCGCAACGAGGAGAAACTCGCGGTTTCCATCGCTTCCATCGATCGGCGAGGGCACAATGCCGTCCACACTCCAGCCCATCTCAGATGCAGTCCACTCGCGGATTTCATCGCACACGCGGTCATGAACGTGAGCATCGCGGACGATACCGCCTTTACCGAGGGCCCCGCGTCCCGCTTCGAACTGAGGCTTGATCAAGGCGATAAGACGGGCACCTGAGTGACAAAGCTCAAGTGCTGCGGGAAGCGCCAGGCGCAGGCCGATAAAGCTGACATCGCAGACAACAAGCTGAGGTGGTTCCGGCACGTGGCTGCCATCGAGGTCGCGGGCATTGAGGCCTTCGTGCAGAACAACCCTTGGGTCACTACGCAGGCTTTCATGAAACTGGCTGTGACCGACGTCAATGGCATACAGGCGGGATGCTCCGCGCTCAAGCAACACCTGCGTGAAGCCACCGGTTGAAGCACCAAGATCAATTGCTGTGATGCCACAGACATCTACGTCGAACTGTTCAAGTGCATGAATGAGCTTGAGAGCAGCGCGTGAAACATATGGCAGTGGGTCTTTGGTAAGTTCAATCTCCGCGCCGGGCTGAACAGATTGCGCGGGCTTTGTTGCCGGCCTGCCGTCTATTGTCACAATTCCCGAAAGCACCGCTTCGCGGGCCTTGGAGCGCGAGGAAAAAATCCCCAGCTCAACCAGCTCCTGATCCAGACGCCGTGCCATATCATTTCGTCGCTCAGTCAACCTCCATGGGTTCGGTGCCGCTGGCTGAACCATCCGGCTTGAGCGTAATCTTTTCAATACGGGCTTCCGCTTCACGCAGAAGCGTTTCGCAGCGCGCCTTCAGTTTCTCCCCGCGCTCATAAATGGCGATGCTCTCTTCCAGGTCTACCTGACCGCTTTCGAGCTTATTGACGATTGCTTCGAGTTGCTCCATCGCATTTTCGAATTTCAACTCGTCTACGGGGGTGCCGCTGTCTTTGTCTTCACTCATCTTCGCATCCAGATCTGTCAGTCATCAAGATAGCCGCCATCCATCAGGGTCTGCACGTGCATGGCGCAGGAGGATGCCAGTCCTTCAAGGTCATAGCCGCCTTCGAGCATCGAGACAATGCGGCCGTCACAATGTTCTTCCGCGACTTCCATCAACTTGAGGGTGGTCCAGGCAAAGTCTTCTTCCGTCAGGTTGATGCTTGCCAGCGGGTCACGGTGATGGGCATCGAAGCCCGCTGAAATGATCAGCAGTTGCGGTGAGAATATGTCGAGTGACGGTATGATCACCGTATCCATTGCCTCGCGAAACTGCTCCCCCTCATCGCCGGCGGAAAGCGGCGCGTTGAAGATGTTGCCAACCCCTGTTTCAGATTTTGAGCCGGTGCCTGGAAACAGCGGCATCTGATGAGTGGATCCATAAAAAAGATTCTCATCATCCCAGAATATATCCTGGGTGCCATTGCCGTGATGGACATCAAAATCGACCACAGCGACACGCTCGAGGCCATAGGCATCGCGCGCATGATGGGCAGCAATTGCGACGCTGTTGAACAGACAAAAACCCATGGCGCGATTGGCTTCGGCGTGATGGCCCGGCGGTCGCACGGCACAAAACGCATTGTCTGCTTCACCTTCCAACACCGCATCGACGGCCAGAACACCGGCGCCCGCAGCTCTCAAGGTTGCTTCCCAACTCGCTGGTGACATCCAGGTGTCGGCATCAATGGGTTGCAGTCCTTCTTCCGGGCTGGTCGCTTCAATCAGTTCGATGAAGTCGCGAGGATGGGCTTTTTCGATGAGTTCCAGATCAACCAGCGGCGCTTCTCCCCGCAGCAGATCCTGAAATGTTTCCCCTTCTAGAACTTTCATTACCGCCCGCATCCTGTCGGACCGTTCAGGGTGGCCTTCCGGGGTCTCATGTTCCATGAAAACCGGATGAGTAAGCATCAATGTTGCCATGGCGGTTGTCTCTATTCTGACGCTTTAAGACTGACCGGAGGTGTGGAGCTTTCCGGTACAAAAAAGTCGGGTTGCAGATCGACGCTGGGGTCGACCCGGTAGTGCTCAAAATCAGTTACGCCTGCGTCCGCGAGCACATTGTCATCGATGCAGAAGTTGCCGCTGAAACTGCGCGAGTTGCTGGTGAGGATGACGTGCGCCGCATCGGCCATGATCTCCGGCGTGCGGCTGCCCTGCATCATCTGTTCGCCGCCCAGAAGATTGTTGACGGCAGCCGTTGCGATGGTCGTGCGTGGCCACAGGGCGTTTACGGCAACGCCGCGCTCTTTGAATTCTTCAGCCATGCCCAGAACGCACATGCTCATCCCAAATTTCGCCATAGTGTAAGCCACGTGCGGCCCGAACCAGTGTGCTGACATATCGAGCGGCGGAGACAGATTGAGAATGTGGGGATTGTCCGCCTTGAGCAGATGCGGCAGGCAGTATTTGGAGACCATATAGGTGCCGCGCGTGTTGATGTGGTGCATCAGATCATAGCGCTTCATGTCAGTCTCGAGCGTGCCCGTGAGTTGAATTGCGCTGGCATTGTTGATGCAGATGTCGATGCCGCCGAACTTGGCAACGGTTGCCTCTACCGCATCAACGACATTTTCCTCTTCGCGGATATCGACCATGAGCGGCAACGCATTCCCGCCCGCCTTCTGGATATCTTCGGCTGCGGTAAAGATCGTGCCCGGCAGTTTGGGGTGCGGTTCTGCAGTCTTTGCGGCTATTGCCACGTTGGCACCATCCCGGGCCGCCCGCAGGGCAATGGCAAGGCCAATGCCGCGACTGCCGCCAGTGATGAAGAGTGTCTTGTCCTTAAGAGATGTCATGAGGCGATGATGCTCCGGTTACTGCAAAATCTGATCGGTTGTGATGTGCGCGAGGCTCTCGGAGCCGCCGCGAACAATGTGCGACAGGCCCTTGGTTTCCGGTAGATGATTTTCGGCCAGGTAGCGTGCAAGGCTGACTTTTTCGTCACCGCTTGCAGCGTTCGCATCCTGTGTCCGGGACAGCGCACCAGAGGCGACTTTCGCACTTCCGACAACAATCCCGAAAAGCTTCAGGTAAGGTGTGGCAGAGGCGAGAACCGCATCCGGATTATCGTGCAAGGTGGACAACATCCAATCGGTTGCTTCCTTCAGATCCTCAACCGCTTCGCTGAGGCGATAGCCTGTTTTGCCAAAGTCAGGGTTGTTCGAGGCAAGCACCGCATCGGCAATGTCATCCAGATGCGAGATGTATCCTGCAACCAGATCGCCGCCTTGTGCTGTAATCTTCCGGGTCGCAAGATCGATTGCCTGAATGCCGTTCGTGCCCTCATAGATGGGCGTGATCCGGGCGTCGCGATAATGCTGTGCCGCGCCGGTTTCCTCAATGAAACCCATGCCGCCGTGAACCTGTACGCCGAGCGAGGCGACTTCACATCCAACATCTGTGCCGAAAGCCTTGGCAATGGGAGTGAGCAGGCCGGCGATGGCGTGGTGTTGTGCCCGTTCCTCATCTGTTTCGCCATGACGTGACAGATCAATGGCGCGGGCTGTCTCGTAGCAGATTGAACGGGCGGCTGCCGTCAGTCCGCGCATCGTCATCAACATGCGGCGCACATCCGGGTGTTCAATGATGGGTGCCATGCCCTCAATGCCCGGGCGTCCCCCCTGTTTGCGGTCCAGCGCATAAGCGCGGGCTTGTTGGAACGCCCGCTCTGCAATGGAGACACCCTGCATGCCCACATGAATGCGGGCGTTGTTCATCATTGTGAACATGCAGGCGAGACCTCGGTTCTCCTCGCCGATGAGCCAGCCGATGGCGCCCTCATTTTCTCCGTAGGAGAGAATCGTTGTGGGGCTGCCGTGAATGCCGAGTTTTTCTTCAACTTTCGTGGTGATGACATCATTGCGTTCGCCAATGGTGCCGTCTTCCCCGACCCGAAATTTGGGCACGAGAAAAAGCGAAATTCCGCGTGTGCCAAC
>JAJFHB010000361.1 GCA_021775795.1 Hyphomicrobiales bacterium
CGTTGCTGGTAATGCGAACGCTGTAACCCTGCCTCGACAAAGCCTGGTTTAAAACTGTCCGGATGGCAGCATCATCGTCAGCAATAAGAAGGGTCTGACCGCTCATTCTCTCTTCCTTATTATTCTGCTGCCTGCGCGCCGGCGCTCATTGGCTTGGCTTGATACATCGGCAGCAACAAGCGGAAGGTCGTACGGTGATCGTCAGAGTCACATTCGATTATACCGCCGTGATCCCGAACAACCTTTGCCACCAACGCGAGCCCAAGACCCTTACCGGTAGCTTTCGTGCTTACAAACGGATCAAACAGATGTTGCCGCATGTCTTCAGGAATGCCGCTGCCATTGTCGTGAATGCAGCACTCCAGGGGCAGTGCGACACGCTCATCCACACCGGGAACGGTAAGTTTTATTCCCGGCCTGAAAGCCGTGGTTAAGAGTATTTCCCCAGCCGCCCCAAGATCGGCAACCGCCTCGGCGGCATTCTTGATCAGATTGAGAAACACCTGGATGAGCAGATCACGGTTGCCCGGAACATCTGGCAGCGAAGGATCATACTCCACGGCAATTCGGGTGTTACTTGCAAACCCGTTGGCCGCAATATTCTTCACCCGATCCAGCACCGCATGAATGTTTACAGGCTCCGGCGCTATGGGGCGATCATCCGAGAACACCTCCATCTGATCCACCAGACCACAAATGCGATCACTTTCATCACAGATCAGTTGCGTCAGTTGCCTGTCATCTTCCGAGGCGCCCGTTTCCAGCAGTTGCGCTGCTCCGCGAATGCCGGAGAGCGGATTTTTGATTTCATGCGCCAGCATTGCAGCCATTCCCGAAACAGAGCGCGCAGCGCCGCGATGGGTCAGTTGGCGGTCAATCTTTTGAGCCATTGCCCGGGGTTGAACAGTTACGAGAACGCATCCCTCACGCTCTGAAAGTGCTGCCACATGCACATCAACCTGTTGTGGGCCGCCACTGCGGGGCGTTCCGATGTCGATGGAATATTCGTTTACGGATGCACCGTGAGACCGCACCGTTTCGACAAGAGACAATAACGGGCTGGCAAAGGGAACAAACTGTTCAAGTGTGCCCTTGCAAAGAAGGCTCGCCCCGGCTTGGAAAAAGCCTTCCGCAGCGCTGTTGGCAAACAAAATTCGATTGTCTGAAGCAAGCATAATGACGGGCATCGGCAACGCACCGATCACAGCTTCCAGAATGACCCGCCGGCCATCTCCGGAGTTGGCGCTTTCAACGAAAGTGGTCACGCAGCCTCGCAATGCAGGGTCTGTTCGTTGTGAAAAGCCACAATACTGTTCAGGACAGACCGGTGATCATCATCCTGGCAAAAGCGTTTGCGCCACATGCGCGCTTCGTGAGGCTGCAGGTGCACACCACAGTCAACAATCGAATCCACGTACCACCCAAGGTGTTTGCGGGCGCAACGATTGCCCTGCTCAATGCCGTAGTGACGCAGCATGTCTTCGTAGTGGGAATGCACCAGGGCGCCGCGCTGCTCGAGCGTCGGGGCAACAACATGTTCGCCTTGAGACCGGCGGGCGAGAATACCGGGCAACCAGGGGCGGCCATAGGCCCCTCTTCCGATCATCACACCAACCGCGCCTGATGCCTCAAGTGCACCGTCTAGAGATACGGAATCGACAACGTCCCCATTGACGATAACCGGGACATCCACCGCCTCGACAACTTTCCGCACAAACCGCCAGTCGGACGTGCCTGTGTAAAACTGACAACGCGTGCGTCCGTGAACGGTGAGCATTTGAACGCCGGCATCAACAGCCCGCTTCGCCAGTTCCGGCGCATTTTTCGTATCATCGTCCCAGCCAAGTCGCATTTTAAGGGTCACGGGGACTTTGACCGCACCAATGGTAGCCTCAATCAGCTCAAGAGCATGGTCCAGATTCCTCATCAACGCCGAACCGGACTGACTACCCGTGACCTGTTTCGCCGGGCAGCCCATGTTGATATCGACAATATCTGCACCAAGTGCTTCGGCAATCCGTGCACCCTCCGCCATCCAGTGGGTCTCACGACCGGCCAATTGCACAACCCCCAGAGCAGCGCCATCGTCAATTGTGGCGCGCCTTAGAACCGCTCCACTTTGGGATGCAAGCTCGGAACTGGCGATCATTTCCGTAACGACAAGCCCGGCACCGTAAGACGACGCCAGACGCCGAAAAGGTGCGTCCGTAATTCCAGACATGGGTGCCAGCAACACATTTGCAGGAAGCTGGTGAGGTCCGACTGTTATGCTCATAGTTTAAGCAAACCAAACACTGCTCAAGGATTAGGCAAATGAGCAGATATTGACGCCCTCGGCAAGAGGCATTGCTTCTTGCTCACGGCCCAATCTGCCTGTTAAAGCTCTGACCGACATATCTCAGTTTCAAGGTTGTTTCTGCAAAGATGACAAATGCCGCCATCATTGTGGCCGCCGGGCGCGGCACACGCGCCGGAGGTGCCCTCCCCAAGCAGTATGCCGATCTCGATGGCAAATGCGTGTTGACGCACACTGCGGAAGCTTTTGCGCATCACCCCGACATTGATCTCGTGCAAATTGTCATCCACCCTGACGACACAGATGCCTGCCTTGGCGCCTGCGGCCACTTGAACCTTCTGCCTCCTGTTGCAGGTGGTGCAACAAGACAGGAATCTGTCCTCAATGGCCTTAACGCCTTATCCCAATTCACGCCCCATAGCGTCCTCATCCATGACGCTGCACGGCCCTTTGTTTCAAACGCTCTCATATCCCGCGTGCTGCAAGCCGTAGAGGAAACCGGCGGCGCTATTCCCGGCATTGCCGTCGCAGATACGCTGAAACGTGCGGAAAACGGCAAGATTGGCGAAACGGTCGACCGCACAGGACTGTTTGGTGCTCAAACACCACAGGGATTTGCCTTTGAAGCCATCCGCAGTGCGCACACGGATGCGGCCAACCACGGTGACATGTCACTTACAGATGATGCCGCTGTGGCTGAGCGTGCGGGCATGACCGTCTCCCTGGTCACAGGTGATCCCGAAAACCGAAAGCTCACCTCATCACACGACATTGATATGGCACGCAAACAAATGAGCCAGACACGCAATATGAGCCTCCTCGATGTCCGCGTCGGGTACGGCTATGATGTTCATGCCTTCGAGCCTGGAGATCACGTTATCCTGTGCGGCATTGAAATTCCCCATGACGCCCGCCTCAAGGGTCACTCAGATGCGGATGTCGGGCTACACGCTCTGACAGATGCCATTTACGGTTCGCTGGGTGAAGGTGACATCGGCCAGCATTTCCCCCCCAGTGATCCGCAGTGGAAAGGCGCAAAATCCGACATCTTTCTCGCAGCTGCCGGCCGCCTTGGTGCAGAGCGGGGCGGCGTCATAGGTCATGTTGATGTGACACTTGTGTGCGAGCGCCCGAAGATCGGGCCGCATTCGGCTGCCATGCGCGAGGAGATCGGGCGCATTCTTGATCTGGATATAGGCAGAATAAGCGTCAAGGCGACGACAAGCGAACAACTTGGGTTCACAGGCCGGGAGGAAGGCATTGCTGCCCACGCCACCGCAACGGTGAGATTGCCGTTGGAAGAAGTTTAGGTTCAAGATGTTCACAGAACGCACGCTCGAACTGGCAGACGACGTCCTCCAACGCTGTCGGACAAACGGCTATACAATTGTGACTGCTGAATCGTGCACAGGTGGTCTGATCGCGGCCTGCCTGACCGAGATTGCCGGTTCTTCAGACGTTGTGGATTGTGGGTTTGTGACTTACTCGAACGCTGCAAAGAGTTCCTACCTCAGTGTGCCTGCAGACATGATCGAGGTAAACGGTGCTGTGAGCGAACAGGTCGCCCGCGCAATGGCAGAAGGTGCCCGCGAACGCACCGGCTGCAAACTTTCTATCGCCGTTACAGGTGTTGCGGGGCCCGGCGGCGGAACACCAGACAAGCCTGTTGGCCTTGTCCACATCGCCTGTGCGCGCCATGAGAAATCAACACTACATCGTCGATGTGATTTCGGCGACCAGGGACGCAGTACGATCAGGGCGCTAACGGTCCGCAGCGCCCTTGAACTGGCCATCGAGCAACTTTCGGGCAATATGTTGGCCTGACCGCCGTGCGAGCGTTATCCAGCCGTCGAACCTCCATCAATCTGGAAGGCCGCGCCAGTAACGAAGCGCGCCTCATTTGAGGCCAGGTACACGATAGCAGAGGCGATCTCTCCAGGAGTTCCAATACGTTTCAGCGCCGCGTAATCGATGAGCGCCTGTTCTTCTGCTGCAGGGTCATCCGCCTTTTCAATACCGTCGCGACGCACCATGTCCGTATCAATAAACCCCGGACAGACACAGTTTACCCGAACATCAGGAGCAAGCTCGAGTGCCATCGCCCGGGTCATGTTGACGACGCCACCTTTGGACGCGCAGTAAACGGTAAGCCTTGGATCACCAATCAGGCCCGCATCCGACGCGAGGTTGACGATATTGCCCTTGCTTTCACGCAGAGCGACCAAAGCCGCACGGACACAGAAAAAAGTGCCCTTCAGATTGACGTCGAGCGTCCGATCCCAGGCTGCTTCATCAAAATCTTCAATGATCCCCGACTGGGCAACACCGGCGCTGTTCACCAGAACATCAAGACCGCCCAACATCTCAACCGCTGTGTTCACAACATTCTCGCAATCTGCCGCTTTGGAAATGTCACCGGGCGCTGCAAAAACCCTGTCACCACCACCCAGTGCCGCAGTTCCCGAAGCGGTACTCTCTGTTGTCCGTCCATTTACGGCAACCAGCGCACCCGCCTCCAGAAAGCTTTTAACGGCCGCTCGACCGATGCCCCGGGTTCCACCCGTAACCAACACCCGTTTGCCTGTGAAATCGATCTGCATGAACGCCTCCCCTGAGATGACTTGCTGTGTGTTCTGCTGGAATTCTACATCGCTTTTGTCGATAACACTCACTCATATCGACGACGCACTGGCGTGCAGTTATGCTGAACTCAGCTCATTGTTGCTGGCAGGACGATTGCGCTGCGCCCGGAGCCGCATCCAGGGCAAAGTTTTACTTTTGTTGACGTGATGGGAGGTGTGAAGATGAGTAACGAACAGCACGAAATCGAATATACAGACAGCTTCGTAGGTGCGATTGAACTCGTCTGGGGTGATGGGTTCTTATCTCCCGGCGGCGAAGATGAAATTACCCTCTTTCTCGAAGGTCTGAATATTAGCGGCAAGGAAGTCCTCGATGTCGGATCGGGCACAGGTGGGTGTGATGTCGTTCTTGTGCGTACCCATGGTGCGGGACACGTTCTGGGCGTTGATGTTGAACAGCCGGTGATTGATCGCAGCATCGCGCGTGCTGAAGAACTCGGTCTTTCCGACCGTATCTCCTATCAAAAGGTGGAACCTGGCCCCTTCCCCTTTGAGGATGAGAGCTTCGATGTCGTTTTCAGCAAAGACGCCATGATCCATATAGAAGACAAAGCCAGTCTGTTCGCTGAAGTAATCCGCGTTTTGAGGCCCGGTGGTTTTTTCGTGGCAAGTGACTGGATGCGCCGCGATGAACTTGCCCCCGGACCGGAGATACAAAACTGGCTCGACATTGTCGGCCTCACCTTCGGTATGCATTCGCCGCCGCACTACGTCGAGGCGCTCGAACTTGCAGGGTTTCAGGGTGTGGAGACGCGAGATCGTAACGAATTTCTGGTGAACGCCCTGAGAGCCGACTTCGAACTACTGTCTGGTGAAGGCCGGGATGAACTCATCCGCCGGACGGGGCCCGAAGCTCAACACTTCATCGATGTCTGGTCGGCCGCATTGAAAGCTGCAGAAAGCGGCGAACTGCGTCCGTGCCACCTGCGGGGTTTCAAACCGTCAGCATGAACCTTGGCAATGCTGATGCATTTTCCCTCCACAACAGCATCGCGTTGCCTGACAGCTCTCTTGCAACTCGATTGGATGGGAAGAACCCTTACCAGAATTGTTACGCACAGATCCTTGCAACAGATGCGAGGCTTTCCCGAAGCGCCGGCATGGCAAAATCCAAAAACGCCTGCACTTTTTGCGGCACACGTCGGGTCTTTGGATAGACCAGGTTCACAGGCGCCGGATCGATCTCGAAATCACGCAGAACCAGTTCCAAGTCACCTGAAGCAACGTGGCGGGCCACCTGATATGAGTATAATTGCGCCAGACCACATCCTTGATGGGCGGAGTCCACAACACCCTCTGCTGAATTCAGGAGTAACCTTGAATTGACAAGGACTTCCTGAGATTTCCCGGATGCTGTTTTGAACGCCCAGGGATACTGGCTTCCTGTTCGCGAAAAGGTAATGCACTGGTGGCCTTTTGCTTCGCTGGGGATCAGCGGGCGGCCATTCTCCCGGATATAGGATGGGCTTGCACAAACAACATTCCGCACAGTTCCCGCCTCCATGAGGTTCATCGAGCTTACGGATATCTTTCCAATCCTGATCGCAAGGTCGATGTGGTCCTCGGGAAGATCCAGCAACTGATTGCGAGTTGACAATAAACGAACCTCTATTTCCGGATGAAGACGCATAAAATCATTGACGATAGGGAGCACGTGAAATTGGCCGAACATGGATGGAGCCGTAATAGACAGGAGTCCCGTTGCACGCTGGTACTCGCCCGAGGCTCGCTGGTCTGCAGTGTCGACATCCTCCAGAATTTTCCTGACATCTTCGTAATAACGGCTGCCCGTTTCAGTCACCGTGACCTTGCGCGTCGACCGCGCCAGCAACTGGACTCCCAACTCACTCTCCAGCTCGGATACTTTGCGACACACAGTCGGTAGTGGCTTGCATAGTGTTCTCGAGGCCGCCGAAAAACCCTGAGCATCAACCACGGCAATAAAAACACGCATTGCGTCCAGGCGATCCATTCAGCCCTCCACCAAATGAGACAATCTATACCACAATTAGCGTATTCTATCACTCAATGGAATGCTTATAATGGCTTGCAAGGTCGGGCGAATGCCCGCCATCTCTAACTCCAAGGTGGAGTCGAAAACAATTGCAGGTACTTAATGAGACGTAGCGTTGCACAGCGACATCGCCTGAACCGCGCTATGAATTACGCGATATCGAACGTTTCTGAAGCGATCGACCTCGACTCGCTGGCTGATGTCGCATGCCTGTCTAAGTACCACTTTAGCAGAGTATTCAGATCGTACTCTGGAGAAACACCGTTACACTTTCTCTGGCGTATCCGGCTGGAGCGGGCAGCCCGCACGCTGGTTTTTGTAAGAGACAAGGCCATTACGGATATCGCGCTTGGATGCGGGTTTTCCAGCTCACAAGTGCTGGCACATTCTTTTCAGCACAGGTTTCAGGTTTCTCCCCGCGAGTTCAGGTCGGCTAATCAGTGGAGCTATTGCGGGTTTCCTTTTGATCACAGAGTGAACACACCGCTTCAACGGCCTTCCGATTTAACTCACAAAACCGGAGGAACACATTCACCGGTTCGTGTTGAATACAGGCCCAGCTATCGTGTGGCCTATGTTCGCCAC
>JAJFHB010000362.1 GCA_021775795.1 Hyphomicrobiales bacterium
GGCGTTGCGTGAAAGGTTGGGGCAGCCGGAGTTGAAGGACCTCGTTGAGCCATTTGATCCTGAAGCTTACAACGCCCAGGCTACGATCATAGAAAACCTGATGTTCGGAACAGCTGTCGGCGAAGATTTTGATGAATCCAATCTCGCCAGTCATCCTCACATGTTGCAGGTTCTCGAGCGCACGGGCCTGAATAAAGAGCTCTTCGCAATGGGACGCGAGGTCTCCGAGACCGTTACTGAGTTGTTCTCAGGGCTCGCAGAGGATCACCCGTTCTTTGAGCAGTTGAGTTTCATGTCGGCGGAACAGATCCCTGAGTATGTCAAGGTCATGAACCAAACTTCTGGCTTGCCGTTCGAGAACGTTAAGCCAGAAGACCGCAGTATGATCCTGAAGCTGTCATTCGCCTATATCGAGCCACGTCACAGGCTCGGGCTTTTGACAGATGAGCTGCAGGGCAAAGTTCTTGAGGCACGCAAATTGTTCTCTGCAGAGCTTCCTGAAACTGCGAAGGGCGCGATCGAGTTCTATGATCCCGAGCGTTACAACATGGCGTCGTCCCTGCAGGACAATATTCTGTTTGGACGCATTTCCTACGGCCGTGCCGAAGGCCCGGCCCGTATCGGCCAGGAAATCCGCGCTGTTGTTGATGACCTGTCATTGCACGATGAGGTTTTCCAGGTCGGGCTTCACTACAACGTCGGTGCCGGTGGTAAGAGCCTAAATGGTGTGCAGCGGCAGAAAATTGCACTGGCACGGGCATTGCTGAAGCGACCAGACCTCCTGATTATCAACAGAGCGCTTGCGGCGCTGGATGGTCGTGCGCAAGAGCGCTTGATTGGACGCGTCCTCGAGATAGCGAGTGGCAATGGGGATCATCCGCGGATTGGTGTCTTTTGGGTTCTTCAAAATCCGAAATTTGCCGAGAAGTTCGATCATGTCCTTGTTTTTGAAAATGGCCGAATGGTGGAGCAGGGTAAACCTGCCGAACTTGCAAATGGTGAATCAAAATATTCGGTGCTGACTGGATAGAATGCGGGCAATCAAAACCCGCCGCAGCACTAAACAGGCGTAATTGGGAGGAGATAACCGAAATGGCCAGTTTGGGAGACGAGGTCGACCTGCTGAGGCGTATCCCTCTGTTCGCCAATGTGGAGCCGGCAAAACTTAAGCTGATGGCGTTTACGTCTGAGCGCATCACCTATGATGAAGGGCAGGAGCTGTTTCATCAGGGCGATGTGGGTGATTCAGCCTATGTCATCATTGATGGCGGCGCAGACGTGCTGGTCGACACGCCGAAGGGCCAACTGCGTGTTGCGCACATGGACAAGAATGCGTTCGTCGGTGAAATCGCAATTCTGTGCGACGTACCGCGCACAGCGACCGTCAAAGCATCCGCGAAACTTGAAACGCTGAAGATCAAGAAAGAGAACTTTCTTCGCATGCTCATGGACAACCCGGAAATGGGCGTGGAAGTAATGCGGGTTCTGGCTGACCGGCTGAGTGACACCACGGAAGAGTTGATTTCCGCAAAGGCCAAGATCAAAGAACTCAGCGATTGAGCGCATTTCACGGCCGGGATCGTTTCATGTCTGATCGCACAGCAACGATGGACTGGTGCTGCCAATGAGTGATGCGAACCAGGGCAAGCAGGCGGCCCTTGGGCGCCTTCGCCCCAGCATGCATAAAGTTCGGCTCTATTCCGGCCTGATACTTTTTATCTTTGCCGCAACGCATCTGATCAATCACGCATTCGGGCTGGTTTCTATCGACGCCATGGAAGCTGTGCGGACTATCCGCAGCGGCTTCTGGAGATCGCCGCCCGGCACGGTGATGCTTTATGGGGCGCTCATATTGCATGTGATGCTGACCATCTGGAAGTTTGCGCAAAGGCGGAGCTGGCGCGTCAGCTTTGGAGAAGGGGTTCAACTCGCTTTCGGATTGTTGATCCCTTTGCTCCTTGTCCGGCACATGATAGGCACCCGCGGCCTCCATGAGATTTTCGGTGTTGATGACAATTATCGCTTTGAGCTCTGGGCAATGTGGCCGGGAGAGGCCGTCAGGCAGATCCTGTTGATTTCACTTATCTGGGTACACGGCTGCATTGGCATGCACATGTGGCTGCGGATGAAGTCGTGGTATGCGGGCATCGTGTGGCCACTGTTTGGGATTGCAGTGCTCATTCCGGTTCTGGCCTATGCGGGCTTTTCAGTTGGCGGCCGGACCATTCATCTTGAAGGCGGTGTGGAGAGTACGCTTACAGGTGAGCAAGTAGGTTTCATCTACAGGCTCATGGACCAGGCATCCCTGGGCGCATTTGTTGTGATCATTGCCCTGCTTGTGTTTCGGTTGGGGCGAATGATTTTCGACCGCTATCGGCCCCAGGTGCGGATCACCTATGCAGATGGGCGAACGGTTGCCAGCGAACGCGGTCCAACGCTGCTCGAAATCAGCCGTCAGCACGGGGTTCCCCATGCCTCCGTCTGTGGCGGAAAGGCCAGGTGCTCGACCTGCCGGGTGCGGATTACGGAGGGATTGGAGGAGCTCCAAGAACCTGACGATACGGAACAAAAAGTTCTCGACCGGATTGGTGCTGCTGCCAATGTGAGACTTGCCTGCCAGCTTGTGCCGGCGAGCGATCTCGGTGTTGCCACCCTGTTGCCGGCGCGGCGCACCCTGGCTGAGGATGTGGCCCGCCAGGACAAGTATCAATGGGGTGTCGAGCAAACAGTTGCCATCATGTTTGCAGATATCCGGGACTTCACCACCCTGTCTGAATCGAGACTGCCGTTTGATGTGGTCTTTATGCTCAATCAGTATCTGGGGCAGATGAGTGACGCCATTGAGGATTCCGGCGGATACGTCGACAAGTTTATCGGCGATGGCATCATGGCCATATTCGGTATGGAACGTGGACCGGAAGCCGGCTCTGCAAATGCGCTAGCGGCGGCACGTGCCATGGGGGGCGTGCTTGATGCGCTCAACCGCTCTCTGGACGCGGATCTGGACCAGCCGTTGAAAATCGGCATTGGGATCCATACTGGCCCCGCCATATTGGGGCGCATCGGGGCTTCGGTCAGCCAAGGTGCAACACAACGCATTACAGCCCTTGGCGACACGGTGAACACTGCCAGCCGTTTGGAATCTTCTTCCAAGGAGCTTGCCTGTCAGTTGGTGATATCTGAATCAACAGCTGAATTTGCACAGATGCATGGTGATGTAGGTGAGCGCTCCAGCATTATGGTCAAAGGTCGCCAGGAAGAGGTGCCGATTATCGCATTTGGCAGGGCTCTAGACCTACCCAGCTAAATTGTTATTGGGTTTTGGGCAGCGGCCTATGTCCCGTAATGCGCTTTGTACCAGGTCACGAAATTCTCTATGCCCGTTTCAATCGGCGTGGCCGGTGTAAAGCCGGTGAGGTCGTGCAGGCGCTTAACGTCGGCCCAGGTGTCTTTAGGTTCGCCGGGCTGGATCGGTATCATTTTCATGTCGGCACGCTTTCCAAGGGCTTCCTGCAGCACCTCGAGATAACGCATCAGCGGTTCCGGATTGGCGTTGCCAATGTTGAGCAGTCGATGGCGTGCGACACCGCTCGTTGCCGTGCCCGGAGCGTTGCTGTCCCACTTGTCATCGCTATCAGGCGGCAGCGGCATCAGACGAATCAAAGTTTCGACCACGTCTGCCACATAAGTAAAATCCCGTGACATGCGCCCTTCATTATGGACGCTGATGGTCTCGCCCTTGAGAATGGCATCTGTGAATTTGAAGAACGCCATATCGGGGCGACCCCACTCGCCATAGACGGTGAAAAACCGTACGCCGGTCATGGGGATATCAAACAAATGGCTATAGCTGTGTGCCATTGCTTCATTGGCTTTTTTGCTCGCCGCATAAAGCGTCAGCGGATGGTCCGTGTTGGATTGTTCGCTGGAGGGCAGACCGGTGTTCCCGCCGTAGACCGAACTGCTCGATGCATAGATGAAATGCCGTGGCGTATGGTTCCGGACGGCTTCCAGCACATTGGCGAAAGCGACGAGGTTACTTTGAATGTAGGATTGCGGATGTTCGAGGCTATAGCGCACGCCGGGCTGGGCGGCGAGGTGAAACACCATCTCCGGGCGGTGGCGGTCAAACAATCCGTTCAGTGCCTTCTCGTCACAAAGATCGAAAATCTGCTCGTGGAATGTGTCGAAGGTTTGCAGGCGCGCAAGGCGCGCCTGTTTCAGACCGACATCATAATAGGCTGACATATTGTCTATGCCGACAACCTCATGACCATCGCGGAGCAAACGCAATGCCAGGTGATTGCCAATAAAGCCGGCTGCTCCGGTCACCACTATGGTCACGTCATATTCCTCGCGTCAGCCCGGTGCTCCTGGTCGCGTGATTTTAGGCGCTTGTGTTCTTGTACAAAAAGTATCGCCCGGGATAAATCGTGTCAGGCAGCGGCACAACGTCGAGCGTCGTGGTCTCCAGATCTTTGTGGCTCATAACGATGGCATTTTCGCAAAGCGCCGGCAGCACTTCCGTGCCCACCATGTTGGCGAGCAACTGGTTGTATTCCTGATCGGCGGTGCCAACGTCACAATGAACGAGGGCGACCTGGCCCTTGAAGCGTTCTACTGCCTTTGGAAAGGTCTCGACCACATCTCCGAGCATGAGATGCTCGTCGTCGGGTGTGTATTCGGGTGCAGTGCGCACGCGGTCTTCAAAGACGTAGATGTCGCGTCCTGGAAAATGTTCGCGCAGATGATCAAATGAGCGGCCGTTTCCAAGCCCCAGTTCGAAAATCACCCCCGGGACATCTTCCAGATGCTGGCGTGCGACTTCAATGACATCGATTTGTGCCTGCATGCGGCGAATGAATGACTCAAGTTTGGACATGTGGCTGTGTCTTCTCCAAATATCGGGTGCGGGTGGAGGGCGATACTGACGCCCTGGCGCGATGCCCGCGAACATACATGCTTTCCCGTGCCTGCCAAATGACAAATGGTCTTCTACGTTATTGTGCAGAGGAAGTGATCAGTTCACTCTCGGCTCATCGCAGCGCTATTTTTCAGGGCTATAGTGGGCATCAGGCACAACAACGACTTTTCCGAATTGTTTGCGGTCTGCCAGATGCGTCACCGCCTCCCGTGTTTGAGACAGGGGGAAGGTCTTGTCGACAACGGCTTTGAGGCGGCCGCGGCCGACTTCCCGAACCACTTCGATCAATTCCTGCTTGCAGCCCATGACGGAGCCCATCACAGAGGCTTCCTTCGACATCAAACGTGCAACGTTGACCCGGGCCCAGTTGCCCAGGGTACAGCCGCAGTTGACAAGCCGGCCGCCAGTGGCCAGTGCCTCCACGCTTTGTTCCATCAAATCGCCCGACAAGCTGTCGATGACGATGTCGACGCCCCGATTGCCGGTAAGCCGCATTGCCTCTTCAAAGAGGGAGTGAGTGGAATAGTTGATGGTGTGATCGGCGCCAAGCTCTCTTGATTGCGTAAGCTTGATGTCACTCCCCGCGCTCGTCAGCACGACAGCCCCAAACATTTTGGCGATCTGGGTCGCCGCGATGCCAACACCGCTGCCTGCCGCATTTACCAGCACAAGGTCCCCCGGTTGGACTTTGGCTCTGGCAACCAGCATGTGCCATGCGGTCATGTAGGCAACAGGAAGCGAGGCGGCCTCCACCAACGAAATGGCGTCTGGCAGCGGTATTACGGACCACTCAGGGGCAAGCGTGTATTCTGCCAAACCGCCATCGCGTGTGCTGCCGTAACTTCCAAGATTCAGACAGCTGTTGTCCCGACCGGTCAGGCACATCCTGCAGTTCATGCACGGAGTTCCCGGATGCAGAACCACACGATCACCAGGGGCAACGGATGATACGCCATCGCCTACGGTCTCCACGACGCCAGCGATATCAGAACCGGGTATTCTGGGCTCCGATCGCTTGTGTGTGGGAGCGGATTGTGCGGCCCACACGTCGAGATGATTGAGCCCGGCGCCGTGAACCTCGACCAATAATTCTCCGGGACCTGCAACCGGTTTGGGGACATCGTTGTACTCCAGCCGCTCCAGAGAGAGGCCTTCGTGCATCTTGATATCGCGCTCCCACTGCTCGTGGTCGTCTATCAAGTAGTGAGATCCATAGTCACCGCTCGTGGTCAGTTGGACTGCACGCATAGCATCACCGTTTTTTGTGGAGTTACTTCGAAACCTGATGAGACAGACTACGGAACGTCGGCGGCGGAAACTACATTTATTCGCACAGGGACACGTTATTCCGGAGTTGATGTGACAGTGAAATTTGCTGCAATGTGCAAGCTTTGTACGTCACTCACTGTTTCGCTGCGCGCGTCGGCGATGGCAGCATCATTGTCAGTGCCAGCCCCAAAGTTGCCATCACGGCGAGCGTGGTGAACGCCGGCGCATAACTCTGCGTGACGTCGAATATGTATCCTGCCAGCATGGGGCCGACCGCGCCGCCAATGGCGCCAAAAAACAGCACAAGACCAAACAGCCCGCCGTGTGCACGCAATCCAAAGTGCTCGGCAATGATCGGTGAAATCACTGTGAAAAAGCCGCCATGAGCAAATCCGTAAATGACCACGATGGCAAAGAGCATCCATGCGGTTTGAATGAAGAGCAACGCAACGAGACTGGCTATCAAGGGAACAAAGCAAAGGATCAGTGAGTTTTTGCCACCAATGCGGTCGAATGCAGAGCCTGTCGCAAGCCGTCCAATCACACTTGCAGCCCCCATTGCAGACAATAACGCTGCGGCAAGTGCCGTTGTCATGCCGAGGTCCATGCCGTGCACAACGATATGCAATGGCACTGTTGTCAGTGTTGGAAAGAACAGGAACTGTATGGCGCAGAGCATCCACAAGGCACCTGTGCGGCGCGCTTCTGCGAAGCTTTGGCCCGGCGTCTCGGCGGCTTCCACTACTCCCCGCGGCTCCGGAGGGTGCTTAACGACAAGTGCCGCAGCCAGAAGCAGAGCAATCGCGACGGAGCCCATGATGATGAGGGCGCCGCGCCAGCCCTGTCCTGCAATCAAGAACGCTGCAATTGGTGGAACCGCAACCTGCCCGGCGGCGGTTCCCACCTTGACCACACCGGTCATGACGCCGCGGCGTAGATGAAACCACCGGGCGATGGTCGAGAGAGTGACCACATCATGGGTACTCATGCCGACCCCGATGAACAGGCCGAAGAGCACAAAAAGGTGCCACGGTGCTGAAACCTGCGATAGCAGGGCATAGCCCAGTCCGCACATTGTGCCTGCCACACTAAGCACGACGCGTGGGCCATAGCGGTCAGCCAGGCGGCCACCGAAAACCGCCAGTATCCCCATGACCAGGAAAGCGATGGAGGTGCAACTCGACAGCAGTGTGCGAGACCAGCCAAACTCAGCTTCGAGAGGTTTGAAGAACAGACCGTATGAGAACAACAGCCCAATGACGGTGAATTGCGTGAGGCATGCGCCGGCAACGATCAAATAGCGTTCGTCGAACGTGGATGACGTCGAAATGCGGCGCACGTGACAACTCCCAGGCCCGATGCCCCCGGCGAAATTGCCGGTCGTCCATTTCAGGAATTGCAACGCGCGCGTCAACAGCTAATACCACTGCGGACTAACCTGCGCCGTGACACACGCATGTTCAAGCGCTGCCGTCTTCCGCACCAGGCATAGGTCAAACCATAAAGTTTGGCCTCTCAAGAGCGTGAGTGATTTTTGCGGGCTTGCGCGCTTGGGCGAGCAGTTTTTGCGCACGATCGCGATGACTTGCCCTAGTCTGTTGGAAATGGCTTCCCTGACTGCAAAGTGCGGGCGCGAAGAAACAGGCTCGCGGTATGAAGGGGAGGACAATGATCGGGCTCGCAAATGTCTGGGAACATTACGCTGCCGCTGTGGTTTGTTTTGCCGGCTGCCATTCTGGCAGCATTTGCTGTGGTCAATCATTTTCTGCTCCCAGCAGCGCGATGGATGGCGCGGCGATCGGTCAACAAGGCCATTGCCGACGTCAACAATCGGTTCGATCTCAAGCTGCCGTTGTTTCAACTCACCAAACGCCAAGTCCTCATCGACCGGCTGGTTTATGACCCTGAGGTGCTCGAAACGGTTGCCCGTGTTGCCGATGAGCGTGGGGTAACCAGAGATGGTGTGATGGCGGAAGTGGTTGGCTTTGCCCGAGAGATGGTCCCCTCGTTCAACCCTTACGTCTATTTTGGATTGGGTTATAAGCTCGCCCGAAGGTTCCTGCGCTCGCTTTATCATGTCAGGGTTGGCTGGGTGCATGACGCCGTCCAGGAAGAAGTGCCGGCAAACACGTCCACAGTGTTCTTCATCAACCACCGCAGTAACATGGACTATCTTCTGGTGACCTATGTTGCGTCCCGAAGAGCCGCGTTATCGTATGGCGCTGGCGAATGGGCGCGGATCTGGCCATTCCGGACAATGCTGCGGCTTGCGGGGGCTTACATTCTCCGCCGCAATCTCGACCATCCGGTCTATCGTGTCGTGCTCAGACGGTATGTGCAGATGGCAACCGCTGCCGGGGTTCCGCATGCCATATTCAGCGAAGGGGCACTGTCGCGAAACGGCATGGTCAACGCGCCGAAGCTGGGCATGCTGAGCTACCTCAGCCGCGGCTTTGATCCTGCTGGTGACCGTGACATTGTTTTCATCCCCGTCGGAACAAACTTCGATCGCGTTGTAGAACAGCAAACCCTGATTGCGAATGTGGACACAGATTTTCGCGGACGCGGTGCTGGATTTGTTCTGGGCTCCACCGTTGTATTTTTCGCACGACAGGTCTGGTCTAAACTGACACGTCGTCGGAACGGATTTGGTATGGCGGCTGCGAACTTCGGTCAGCCCCTGTCGCTACGGGACTGGTTGACGTCGAATAATCTGTCGTTCGCTGCGCTTGAAAAGGAACCGCTGTTTGCTGCAATCGAGGATTTGGGTGCTGAGCTACAGCGCAGGATTATCCGTGCAATCCCCGTGCTGGCGGTCCCGCTGCTTGCAATGATCCTGCTGAGTACAGATCAACCTGTCGACGAGGGCACACTCAGGCAGACAGCATTAAAGGAACTCGAACGCCTTCGCGGGTTGGGCGCCCATCCTGGAATTGGGGAAGGTGACGAAGAAACGGCCATCAAGGATGGCCTGGACCTGCTAAGTGGATGGGGCCTGGTGTCAATCGATGGACAGGGCAATGTTGTGCCGCTCGAAGGTGAGCGGGATCTGTTACAGTTCCATGCAAATTCCATCATCCAGCTCGCCGCTTCGCTCGAAGCAAAATGATTGCGTTTGAGATATGAACTTACAAAAGCATCGATCAACTCAGGAGTTGCTGGTGGCTGCACTGCGCACGCCATTGGGGGGGCTGGTGGCCAGGCCCTGGTTTGACTTTGTTGCCGTCAATACAATTGCCTACTGGTTCTTTCCTCTGTCGCGGGCATGGGCTGCAGCGCGCACTGCTGAAGGCTCAGTGGATCGGTTTCTGGATGAAGTTGACGTCAAACCGTCGAAACGTCAGGCAGAACGCATCAAGCGCAATCTCAAAAAATTTGAAACCGTTCGCCAACATATGGTGAACATTGAGGCTGAGTGGGAAAGTGCCCTCTTCGACGACAATGAACCACTTCCCGGTGCCGCGTTAAGCGTTGAACATGAGCGCCTCAATCAACGCGACAAGTACAACAACCTGCGCAGACTGTTTATTCCCTTCCGGCTGGCCGAGAAGGTGCAGCCTGTACGCTGGCAAATACCTTCACCCGCCGAGGTGGATAAGGTCTACAGCTCCATTTTGGCTGATCCTGCCAAAGCGTTTGCGCCTCCTGATCCCATGCCGGAGATAAGAGTCTCTCGCCGCCTGAAGACGGCGACCGGGGAAGATTATTGGATAAGGTTCAACTCGCCTTCGCCGCGCATGAACGATCAGGTGATCGCGCGCGTCTACGAACCGCCTGACGCAAAGAATGCGCCGACGTTGATCTTCGGTCACGGTATCTGTGTCGAGTTCGATCATTGGAGGGGGTTGGTGGACGAGGTTGAGGCCATGGTGAAGATGGGTATTCGCGTCGTTCGGCCAGAAGCCCCCTGGCACGGACGTCGTGTGCCGGATGGCATGTATGGGGGCGAAAAGTTTATTGCCACAGCTCCCATGGGGGCGCTGGACCTGTTCACGTCAGCGGCTCAGGAATGGTCCGTGATAATCGATTGGCTCAGGCGCACAACGAACACGCCGATTGCAATTGGCGGCAGCAGCCTGGGTGCAATGACATCGCAAATCATCTCCGACAAAGCTCGTCACTGGCCGGATCGGTTACGCCCGGATGCAGCGTTTCTCGTAACCCATTGCGGCCATATCGAAGATGCGGTTGTTCATGGCAAGCTTGCCAAAGTGTGGGGCATTGCGAAAGCCACGATAGATCATGGCTGGCGCACTGATTTGATCCGACGATACATGCCCCTGCTGGAGGCAGAGGGCCGACCGACTATCCCGCCGGAGAATATCGTGACGGTGCTTGGGGATCACGACAACGTAACCCCGTATGACAGCGCCCGCATGTTGATTGATGAATGGAACGTGCCTGCGAAAAACCGTTTCGTTTACCGGCGCGGTCATTTCAGCGTGCCAATTGGCATGATGCGCGATCACTCACCTGTGTTGAGGCTTCGGCAAATACTTGATGGCTGCAAGGGGTAGGGCTTGCCGTCAGGAACCAGGAAAGGCTCGCGATGGATGAGGTTCGCAGCTCAATCTCCGCGCCGCCGCGCCAGGCAAGTAATCTCCACCCTGCTACCACCGAACAGCGCACCTGATTGCGTTGTTGTTCGAGCCGGATAGGCACCTTTCTTAAAGAAACTGCCATAGACGTCGTTCATGGCGCCCATTTCGCTTAAGTCCAACATGTGGACATCGCAGCGTACAATGTCCGACATGTCCAATTTGACCTTGCCCAGCAGAAATCTGATGGTCTGCATCACGACTTCGGTTTCCGCCCGGATATCTCCAAGTATGGCTTTGCCTGCTTCCACATCTGCGGCGACCAGGCCGGACAGAAACGCATAGTTATCGTCAAGCACGAGATTGGAGAACGGCGCACCGATCGCGATGTCTTCGGGGAAATTCTTGTGTTCGGGCATGCCTGCTCTCCTCAATAGGGTTTCTGTGCGTTCGCTACTGTTCATCAGTGGCGCGTGAATTTCTCGTATACTAACCTGTTGCCTTCCGCGGAGGGTGAAAGACAAGGTCCCTTTTCATGCTCAATGATTCCAACATACAGGCGACTGTTTCGCTGGACAAAGACGGCAAGCAGTTTGGCCATCTCATTGCTCCAAGCTCGACACAATATTCGGCCTACGGCACGGAAATGATTCCGATTATCATCGTGCGTAACGGTGAGGGGCCTGGTGTCCTTCTGACCGGTGGTGTCCACGGTGACGAGTTTGAGGGGCCGATAGCGCTCCTGAAGCTTGCTCGCGAACTCGATCCGGCGAGTGTTAGCGGGCTCGTCATTATTATTCCCAGTCTCAATTTGCCGGCGATGCTGGCTTCGCGGCGCCTTTCGCCAATCGACGGCCGCAATCTCAACCGTGTATTTCCCGGAAATCAACGGGGCAGTTTCAGTGAGGTACTGGCCGACTTCGTGGTACGTGGCCTCTTTCCCCACGTTGAATATGTCGCCGATATTCATTCCGGCGGCACGAGCCTGGACTATGTTCCG